>CAZTPV010000094.1:0-2680 GCA_964615085.1 uncultured Desulfurococcales archaeon | reverse complement strand
CACTCTCAACTCTCACTGTTAGAACCATAGGCACTCTACTACTCCTACCCGAGCCCCTACTACCAAACTTAACATCTCTCAGCGTCCTTGCAGTTACTAAGTCGCCCTCGTTAATGACTAAAGCTAGTATCCAGAGGTCATCGCTAGTCTCTGGAACTAGCTTCACTACTCCCTGCCTAAGATCCTTATAGAGTATTCTCAAACCCGCGTCACCACATCGTCATGCTAGTAACCTCTATGGGTTCCTATCACATAATAGTATTCCTTGGGTGTTTAAGACTGGTTAGCTGTAATGTTAAGAGAGTTGTTAGGGTTGACCCTAGTAAGCTAAGAGAAGTATACGAAATAGAGTGTGAATGTTTTGATCAACCATACCCCCTATCCTACATTAAGACGTTGATGATACTAGCTAATGAACTCTTCATAGTTGCCTTAAATGATGATGGTAGGGTCGTGGGCTACGCTGTAGCTGTGAGGCGAGAGCACAATGTATGCCATCTAGCATCAATAGCTGTTAAGAAAGCATGCTGGGGTAAAGGTATTGGCCGTAAGTTGTTAAATGAAATCATACATAGATGTAGGAATAGTGGCTGTAATAGCATAGTACTTGAGGTAGAATACACTAATACACGAGCCCAAAGACTCTATAGGAGTTTAGGATTCAAGCCCCTAACCGTGATAGTAGACTATTATGGTCCAAAACGCCATGCTATAGTGTTGGTAAAAACCTTGATTGGGTAGCTTTAGGGCTACTAATGTTATGGGGGGTAAACCCCTTGAAAACAACAATAAACTTCATACCATTAGACGTTAGTTACGAAGTTGTTGGTCGTGAACCCATAATAGTTATCTGGGGTATAGATGACGCTGGCAATAGAATAGTTCTTCTTGATAGAAGATTTAGGCCATACTTCTACATCCTTCCTAAAGTAGGTGCAGACATAGATCTCATAGCTAGAAGGGTTAGAATGCTATCAAAACCTAAAAGCCCTATAATACGTGTAGAGGTTGAAGATAGAAAGTATTTCGGACGCCCACGTAAAGTTGTAAAGGTGACTACGGTACTCCCAGAGGCTGTACGCGAATATCGTGAGGAAGCTAAGCGTATTGAAGGCGTTGAAGAGGTTCTTGAAGCGGATATAAGGTTTGCTATGAGGTATATGATAGACAAGGGCATTTACCCCTTCAAGTGGTTTAAGGCTGTAGTTGAGGATAAGGGTTCACAGCCAGGATACAGGGTTAGTAAGGTATATGAAGTTCTTGAGGACCCGGAGCCTACAGATGACAAAGGTATACCGGATCTACGAATACTGGCTTTCGACATAGAGGTTTACTCTAGGAAGGGTAGCCCTAAGCCAGAGAGAGATCCAGTAATCATTATAGCTGTTAAGAATAGTGATGGGGAGGAGAAAGTCTTTACAGCTAATGGAATGAACGATAGGAATGTGATTACATCATTTATATCATATGTTAAGAGCTATGATCCTGACATTATAGTAGGGTATAATAGTAATAATTTTGACTGGCCCTTCCTACTTAAGCGTGCGCATCACCTAGGATTAAGACTTGATGTAACGCGTCGAGTTGGCGCGGAACCCACAACAAGTGTTTATGGCCACATATCCGTTCCTGGTAGACTAAACGTTGACCTCTACGACTTTGCTGAGGAGCTTCACGAAGTTAAAGTGAAGACTCTTGAAGAGGTTGCAGACTATCTTGGAGTTATGAAGAAGAGTGAGCGTGTACTTATAGAGTGGTGGGAGATACCAGACTACTGGGACGATGAGAGGAAGAGGCCTAAGCTAATACAATACGCTTTAGACGATGTGAGATCAACGTATGGTTTAGCTGAGAAGTTTCTCCCCTTTGGCATCCAGTTATCATACGTTACCGGTGTTCCTCTCGACCAAGTTGTTGCTATGAGTGTTGGGTTTAGACTTGAATGGTACCTTATGCGTGAAGCCTATAGAATGAAGGAGCTAGTACCCAATAGGATTGAGCGTGGAGGAGAGAGCTATAAAGGTGCTATAGTTCTAAAACCCCTTAGAGGCGTCCACGAAAATGTTGCTGTTCTAGACTTTAGCTCCATGTATCCTAACATAATGATAAAGTACAATGTTGGCCCTGACACGCTCGTCACGAGCGAGGAAGAGTGCAAGATCTATGGTTGTAACATCGCCCCAGAAGTTGGGCATAAGTTTAGGAGACAGCCTCCAGGCTTCTTCAAGAATGTACTTGAAAGGCTCTTAAAGCTTAGGAAGGCTGTTAGAGAGGAGATGAAGAAGTATCCACCAGACTCACCAACATACAAGCTGCTTGATGAGAGGCAAAAAGCGTTAAAGATCCTAGCTAATGCGAGCTACGGCTATATGGGGTGGACTGGTGCAAGATGGTATTGCAGGCAGTGTGCTGAGGCGGTAACAGCCTGGGGCCGCCACTTAATAATGACCGTCATAAACTATGCTAGAAAGTTAGGCTTAAAAGTGATATACGGTGACACAGACTCCCTGTTCGTTTACAATGACCCAGAGAAGGTTAAGAAGCTCATAGAGTTCGTTGAGAAGGATCTAGGTTTCGAGATTAAGGTTGACAAGGTATACAAGAGGGTATTCTTCACGGAAGCCAAGAAGAGGTATGCAGGCATACTAGCTGATGGCAGGATAGATATCGTTGGCTTCGA
>CAZTPV010000093.1:0-3186 GCA_964615085.1 uncultured Desulfurococcales archaeon | reverse complement strand
ATACCACCCTCAGTAGGGTCATGCATAGCGTTAGCTAGCCCTAATCTCGCTAGTACTAGAGCCTCTTTAACAACGCTAACGCTATTCATGAAGGCTTTAGCCTTCTCGATAACCTCTTCATCAACTCCAAGAACCCTTAGCTCCCTCTCATAGTCTGTTGCAATGACAGCTGTACCCTCAAGTCCAGCTGTCTTGGTCATGACTATAACGTCTCCAGGCTTTACACCACTTGTTGGTGTTAAGTGAGGACCCACCTGCACACCCATAACTGTTGCAACAACTATAGGGTGTTTAAGACCTGGTGTACGCTCTGTATGACCACCAATAACAGTTATCCTAAGCTCTCTACAAGCCTGTGAAGCTTGTTTAAATAGTTCTAGGAGCTCCTCATCACTAGAGCCGGTGGGTGCTAGTACTACTAGTAGAGCCCACTTTGGAGCACCACCCTCAACAGCAACATCGTTTGCAGCTACGTGGACAGCAAGCCATCCTGCAAGCTTCGAAGCTGCTGTTATAGGGTTGGAGTGCACTACTAGGCTAACACCATCAACAAGAACTACACCAGCATCCTCTCCATAGCCTGGGCTAACAACAACTCTAGGATCACTAGTTGGTAGTACTCCTAGTAGTCTTTCAAGAACATCCCTACTAGGCTTACCAGTCCAGGTCATAGTCTACCCCTCTACAGGTGGCAGGGTAAGTGTTTATTGGCTTATACGCTTAAACAATAATGTTGGATTAAGGGTGAGAGTCCTGTCAACATATAACCTACTCTCTACAGCATCAAGAGCAGTTGATGTAGTTAGATCCGCACTACCATACATGACTATAGGGCCACCAATAATACACTATGGTCCTGGTGGAGAAGTCCACGTTGACGTCCCATTAATGTATAATGGTTTTGCTGTCGACCGTATGCACTATGACCCCTACACTAACCTCCCATCACCTAAGGGTAGGCCTGTACACGCGTTCAATATTAGTGTAGACCCTAACACTGTTCGTAGAGTGTTTGAGAATGCTCTAAGAGAGTTCATGGTCATACCAGCTGTAGAGTACCGTGAACCTGAGAGGGCTGTCATGGTTCCTATAGCCTGGAGGCTCTTCATAGTAGCGCATGTAAGAGTCTCGATAGACACCTACAGTATTGTGCCAGACTATAAGCTTACAGAGGAGGTTATGAGGCTAGGCTATAGAGGTTGAGAAGCACTCCTACAGCTCAGCCTATACTAGCTTAAGTAGGGTTAGGAGGGGTAGGGCTAAAAGACCCTCTATAAAACCAACACCATTGTCTTGGGTTAGTTGTTTGGCTATAAGACTAGCCAGGCTACTGCTAAAGTTTGCTAGGAGGGAGCCTCTACTACTAACACTGGTAATCCTACTCGTAATAGTGCTTAGCTTAAAGCCTAGCATAGCCTATAGACTACCGTTTCTCGTCGACTGGGGTTCAATAAGTGTTATTGGCTCACTAATGCTGTGCTCTAGGGGTCTTGAGCTCTCAGGTTTCTTCTCCAACATGGCCTCGCACCTAGTTTCACGATTTCAGTCAAAGCCTAGACTACTACTAGTGCTCTTACTAGTTGCTACAGGGTTTACAGCCTCTATAGTCATGAATGACGCTAGCTTATTCATCTACGTACCTTTAACGCTAGCAGTATACCCAGAGCCACCATTTAAGTGGATTAGTGTAGTCCTAGTGGATATTGCTGCTAATATTGGCTCAACACTAACCCCGATAGGTAACCCTCAGAACATAATCATTTGGAGGTGTAGTGGTGTAGGCTTTACAGTCTTCACCTACTGGATGTCACTACTTGCTATACCCCTAATGTTAGTGCTTATCGCCTATGCTCTCCTCCTACACTCCCACCACACTTATGCAGCTACTCGTAGACCACCTCCCCCAAGAGTGCTTGTTAACAAGAGGCTCCTCTACACGTCCATAATGGTTCTACTAGCAACTATAGTCTTGGCGGAGGCTGGCTACCCTATAGCATCACTCCCCCTAGCACTACTAGTCTATGCTCTCTCAGCGAAAATCATAGTGTATGGTCTAGATGTGCCCCTACTCGCAACATTCATACTAATGTTCATGGTTTTTGGAGCTATCTCAGAGATACTGCCACCCCCTCCACCATGGACTACTCATAGCGGTCTTGGTGTACTAGTCCTAGGGGTTCTATTATCGCAGGCTATTAGTAATGTTCCTGCAACAATAATGCTGGTAAAGTACACTAGGCTTTGGAGGCAGCTAGCTTGGGGCGTGAATGTTGGTGGTGTAGGCTTCATTGTGGGTAGCCTAGCCAACATTATAACTGTTAGGCTTTCAGGACTAAGCTTAAAGGACTACCATAAGTATGCACTACCATACTTCATGGTAGCCCTCATCTACGCTCTACTATTATCCACTATATATGCTCACTAGCTTCTCAACAAGATTCTCAATAGACTTCTCAACACCCTTACACTCATCAGCTAGCCTAGGCTCAATAACGCTTAGAGCTCTTAGGAATAGAGTGAATATAGCCGATATATTCCTAACACCATTAACTGCTAGCCTCCTAGCCTCCTCAACACCCCTCTCAGTTAGCTTACACAGCCTCCTCACTCTCCTACCATCACTAGCCGACCTACACTCTATAACACCATTAGCTTCAAGCTCATGTATTACACGGTATATTGTTCCTAGTGATGGCCTCCAATACCCTCTAGTTATAGCCTCTATAGTCTTCACTATCTCGTAGCCATACGTCTCACCCTTAACCGCTATAGATAGTATTACAACGACTCTTAAAGCACCCATGATGCTAGGCTTAAGCTCTACTCCACCGCTAGTACTGTCGTGCTCCAAGAGCTAGCTTCACCCAGTACATCCACTACACTTAGCACCTACAATAGAGTCCCAAGGTTGTAGCTCCCTAATAAGGAGGTGTACTTATAGATCATGTAGGTAGTCTAAGTGCTAATCCTCCTAAGCTCATACCCATATCCTTATTTACTCTCGGTAAAGCATACTAGACTTGGTAAGCTCCCCACAATAATACCTAGGTCCTTGGGGGTGCTCACCCTGTTATGGGTAGTCTCCAGTCGGTGCTCTTTAGAGTCCCCATAAGCCTCCTAGCCCAGTTTGACCATGTTGCTTCAGCACTTGGTATGAGTAGGAGTGAGGCGTTGAGGAGAGCTATG
>CAZTPV010000092.1:0-3198 GCA_964615085.1 uncultured Desulfurococcales archaeon | reverse complement strand
TGACGCTTGGTAGGATAGAGATTGTGCCGTTCATTGTAGCATTTATGTTGATCGGGTATAAGATTAGGCATAGGCCTAAGAGGGCTATACCAAGGTTTGTTAAAAGCTTTATTGCTCCGGAGCTGCGGCTACAGTATTAGAGCTTTGCTCTCTAACTTGAGGTACACCTATAATCTGTATAGCTATGTCAGACCCTGACTCAAGTGCTTGAAGTAATCTTTCAAGGGCTGGTCTGGGGGCGTAGAGCTTATAGCTTCCTCTAGAGTAAACAAGTTCTATAAACCCCAAAGCCTCTAAGCACTGTATTACAGCTAGTACGTAGTATCTTGGTAAGCCAGTCTCTAGTACAATATCTGATGCTGATACAACGTCTTTTCGAGCTAACGCCTTCACTATGGTTATTAACCTTCTCCTAGCCTCATTAGACATGCATAGCACCCATCATAGTAGTTTTGCTTGTAGAAGCTATTCACGTTAAGGCATAGTAATACCCGTAGCATTTAACATAGACCTAGAACTAGTGTTAATAATCGCGTTGTACAACTATAATATTACTTCTAGTGCTGGGGAGAATCAATGGTAAGCACACTAGCTATAGAGGCGGAGAAAATAATTAATGCTATTCGTGAGTCTAGACCAAAGCTTAGTCTCACAGCGCAGGATCTACGTATACTAGTGGACGTTGTAAAGCTCTCAGAAGAGATAAAGCCTAGCCAGCATGCAAAGAGAGTTGTTTTTGCTAAACATGGAGTGATAGGGACTCCTCGTGATAGACTTTTAACAGCGATATTCTACGATATAATGAAGAGGCTTGGAATCATAGATAAAGTCATTAAGCATGTTACTGGTGTTGAGTCGCCCTTAATACTAGATCCATGGCTAAGAGCAGGTCTAAGAGTTGCAGTAGGACTCCTATTATTCCATCGGCTATCACCTTCAAGCAAACATAAATTAAGATTCATTGTTGCCGACTACATATCTGCAAAAACACATCCTTATGCAGGCATGTACTACTGGAGAGTTTTCGATGCTATAGATAACTACAGGTTTGACGTAAAATGTTTTGAAGAACTATTAGAGCTGAAGTACCTGCTACCAGCATGGTTTATTAAAAGGATGAAGGAGCTGCTTGGTGATAAGGAGGCTGAGGAGCTATTTAGAGCTCTTAACGAAAAACCTCTAATAAGTGTTAGAGTTAACACTCTTAAGGCGAGTGTCGAGGAGGTTGTTGAAGAACTTCGAAAAGAGGGTAAAAAACCTATCGTTAGCAGCAGAGTACCAGTTGTCATTAAGTTTGAGGGACCTTACGATTTCGACCATAGTAGATTATATCTTGAGGGCAAAATAATAATACAGGATGAGGCTGCTGTTGTTGCTGGTTTTCTTCTTGGTGTTAAGCCTGGTATGACTGTTGTAGACCTATGTGCAGCACCAGGAGGAAAAACAACACACATAGCAGAACTAATGAAGAACAAGGGGGTTATACACGCTTTTGATATAGATGAGCCTAGGATTAAGAGGATGAGAATGCTGCTTAGGCGTATGGGTATAACGATTGTAAGAATACATAAGAGAGACGCACGTACAGCACCTAAAGTATTAGGTGAGTCTATAGCTGATAGAGTCCTTGTTGATCCACCATGCTCTAGCACAGGCACTATTGCTAAAAACCCTGAGCTTAGATGGCGTATAAGAGAGGATGGATTGGAGGAAATAGTTACTCTCCAAAAGGAGCTTATTGAGGCAGGTCTTAAACTCCTTAAGCCTGGAGGGCGATTACTATATACTGTATGTAGCCTATTGCCTGAGGAAGGTGAGTACTTAATTAAAGAGATTCTTGAAGAGTATAAGGATGAAGTTGAGCTCGTTAAAATCAAAGGGCCATACGATGAATCTAAAATCCTTCCTGGAACTATGAGAGCGTGGCCTCACCGACATGGTACTACAGGGTTCTTTTACGCTCTGCTTGAGAGAAAGAAATAATAGGATTAGAGTTATGAGGGAAGTAATACCATATTGTCCACAATGTGGTAAGAAGTATGATTTCCTTACCAGCTACTTTTATTGTACGAAGTGTGGTCATCCTCTCGACATAGCTTATGATAATGTCTATGTTGACGAGGCTATTGAGGCTATAAGAAATGGTTGTCGAGGCTTACATTGTTATGCTAGTGTACTCCCATTTAAACCGCTAATTAGTCTAGGTGAGGCTCAGACACCTCAAATAACTCAACGCATTAGTGGAGTTAATGTAGTCTTTAAACTAGAGAATCTTAACCCTACTGGTAGCTTTAAGGATAGAGGTGCCTGTCTTGCTTGTTCTCATGCACTCATGCTAGGTTTTCAAAGGGTTCTTGAAGATAGTAGTGGCAATACTGGCTTGGCTGTTGCATCATACTCTAGAGCTCTTGGCATGGAGTCAATAATAGTTGTTCCCGAGGTAGCACCACACTGGAAAAAGCGTGTCATCTCACGTACAGCTACTGTAGTGTTGGAGTATGGTGATCGTTTTGATGCAAATCGTTTAGCAACTATATTATCTCGTAGACGAGGAGACCTATACTATGTTAATCACCTTGCAAACCCACTATTCATTGAAGCTGCAAAAACGATCGTGTATGAGCTAATAGCCTTTAGCAAGCCTAATAACTATCCAGACTTCATTATAGTTCCTGCAGGAAGCTTAGGCCTCTTAATAGGCGTTATTAAGGGCCTTAAGGAGCTCAATGTAGAACACTACGTGAGGGTTATTGCTGTTCAGAACATGTGTGTATGCCCGCTATATGAGGCGTTTCACGGTATTAAGGTATGCCGTAGAGAATGTACATCAATAGCTGACGGCATAATGGTTCCAAATCCTCCAAGACTACAGCAGGCTATAACGCTGCTCAAAGAAATCGGTACAGTTGTGGTAGTTGACGATTCAGAGATTATTAGAGCGCTTAGACTATTAACTGATAAAGGTATTATTGTTGAACCAACATCCGCTACTGGATTAGCAGCATTACTTAAAATGATTGAGGAAGGAGAAATCAACTATGGCGACGAGGTTGTAGTTGTGCTTACTGGTTCAGGACTAAAGGTCTTGTAGTGGTGGGCCCGCCGGGATTTGAACCCGGGATCACGGGGTCCCGAGTCGGGCGCCCCCACTAGGTGGAAGGCGTACCCCGCATCCTGCCAGGCTAGACGACGGGCCCA
>CAZTPV010000091.1:0-7104 GCA_964615085.1 uncultured Desulfurococcales archaeon | reverse complement strand
GCTATGTGGGGACTCTTAGAGCTATGGAAACACGGCGTATAGGGGTTTGAGGCTCCAGACACTAGGTATAAGCCGGGTTTAAGGTTAGAGCTACGTGCAATAAGGCTTGTATAGGGGCAGACATGGCCGCTTGAAAGCACTGCTACAAGATGGCCTCCAAGGCTCACTATTCTTGACATATAGCCTTTGGGAGAGCAAAAATATTTACATCCACTTGACCTAGTACTTGCAGTACTCCTTGGCAATACTCGTATTAGAGGAGGCCACTCTACCCACTTAGACTCCCCCCATCCTCTAACCAACGTCTTAGACTCCTGAGCAACTATAGTATAGGTTAGGCATAACAGCTTAAACGTGTTAGGTGAAGTCATTTCCAGCCACCGTAACATCTATTCCCCAGCAATTACACAATATGAAGTATCATGGAGTAGATAGTAGAGTCTATGCTGCCTTAAACAATACTCCACTGAGAGGAGAGGTGGATTAGAGTTTGCTTACAGTGCTAGTAGCTGGACTACTAGAGCATGACTCAGGGAAAACATGGATTGGCCTTAGCTTGTATGAAGCCCTTAAGAGTCTAGGCTACAGAGTTAAATGCTTTAAACCTGTAGCTGGCCATAACGCTTGGTACCAGTATAATACTATTGTAGAGAGCATGAAAGCTAAACTACTAGTTGGTGAAGATGCCCTAAAATACCATAAGGCTACAGGTGAGCCTATAGAGGTTTTAAACCCGATAGACGTGTTGCTAGCGCCAATGAACCCTAAATCTTATAGTAGTATTCATGCCTACCTCTCAACACTCTCAACACTTCCGCAACAGCTTGTACTGGCAAGACTATCTCGATGCCTACCCACAATAAGCTCTCAACACTATTATTTTAAGCTACTAGACAATGTAGTGCCACCACTAAGGCAGCAGATTAAAGAGCTTGCTAGAGAACTTAAGGCTGTAGAGGGTGACGCCACTAAGTTCATTAGCTTACTAGCTTCCAGTGAGGCTGAGCAGATAATAGATTCATGCTGTAAACTACTCCTTGAGGATACTGATGCTCTTATAGTAGAATCATTCAATAACGCTGCTACACCCTATGGACTAATACTAAATCGTATAACACATGCTATAGTTGTTACTCCAGGCTACCTAGCAGTCTATGATGGAGAGGATTATCGTAACGCAGTTAAGAAGGTATATGAGAACCTAGGCTTTAATGGCCTAACAACATCAATTGTCGTTAAAGACTTAGAGCCTCTTCATGAAGTCTATGTACCACCAGCTAATAGTCCATTAGAGTTAGCGGACACCATTAAGGAGGTGGCAAAGAGGATTGCAGAGAGTTAGACTAGTGTCCTCTGGAGGTTTAAGTGGAGTACTCTTGAAGATTAATAATATCCTCTACGGCGTACCTGGAGCCATAAACAACCTTTTAAGGATCGTAGAGACTGAAAAGGCTAGCACTCTAGTAGTGTCAATACCTTCTCCTCACCTACGCTCACTAGTAGGTGTTCTAGAGGACAAATTGAGAGTTTACGCTCCCCCTGCTCTAAGAGTTCCAGGGATAGTAAGAGTATTTGAAACACTTGATGTTAATAGTGGAGCAAAGGTTATCCCCATAACGGATTCCTGTCTAGCTTTACTAGTTAACGAACATAAAGGTAATGTACTGATAGCCTACTGCTTCTTTAACGACCTATTCTACATGTACTTAAAGGGTGTACTTGATCCCGTTAAGGCTAGTAGAGTTATTGTAGGCTCTCCAGATGCTCGTAGAGAGGAGCTAGAGATATTGAGTAAGAGGCTGAGACTACTCTACAACGTTAATGTTTTAACCTTAGAGGATCTTGCTGGACATAAGTAGTACAGCTACTATCGATAGTAGTGCACCAATCATTATAGTTACAGTGTTTACTAGGGGATCGCTACTTCTAAGCTTAAGTACACCGACATACTTACGTTTAAATGGATACCATAACGCAATACCCCTTCTAGTAAACATGTCTAGTACTAAGTGGCTACCATAACCTATAGCTACACCGATCGAGATCCATGGCATGTTAATAGTCGCTGACAGCACGTAAGAAAGCAATACGACCAGCATGTATGATAGCATGTTATGCATTAATCTTCGGTGCGAATGTGCTAGATCTATGTCGGGAATTAGTGAAGCTGGTATAGAGGCTAGTGAGGCTAAGAGACTAAACGATGGAGTGAACCCTAAGAGGCTCGTTGTGAATAATGTTAAGCCAAAAGAGAAGACTACGTGTGCTCTACGTAGCATTCCCGGAGCCTCCAGCCTCGTGACTGTAGGCCTAAGACTTTGAGACGCTTCTTAGATATTCTAGCATGCGTGTTGAACCCATTCTGTGCTCTACTCTCCTCTTGCCAACCTTAACTATAACTGGGGCTCTAAGCATGTTAGCCTGCCCGACTACTAGTGCATAGCCTCTTGGAAGACTTACCAGCATTCTCTCAAGCTCTGATGGTAATCCGCCTAGTAGCTTTGAGACGAAGGCAACGTCGTCTGGACTTAAACGGTGTAGTATCATTGTGTTTAGCATTGAAACTACTATTGGGTCTACAAAGGCTGGCCTCTGACTTATAACGGTAAGGCATATACCGAACTTCCTTCCCTGAGTAGCTATCAATGCTAAGAGGTCTCTAGCAACACTTGAGCCTACAGGGTAGACTCTAGGGTTAGGAGCATAGTTTTGAGCCTCCTCAATAGCAAGGAGTAGATAGGCTTCACGACCACTTGTCTTGTAGCTTGTAAACGTGTTATAGAGTAGTCTTAGTAGGTAGGCTACAATAAGCTGTTTTAGCGGGAGAGTCGCACCAGGAGAGCCTTCAGCACTAAAGTCTATGATTGCAAAGCTTGGCTCCTTGACCATCATGTCTATGAAGTCTCTTGAGAGGCTTGGACTAGTTGATACGAGCTTATATGACAGTACTACGTCGTGTCTAAACTTCTCTAGAGCTGATTTAATGGCTTTAGCTGTTTGATGGTGTATTGGTGCACCTTTACCACTACTAAGGTCTTCAAGGAGGTTTATGAGCCTTCTATAAGCTTTTGTGAAGAGCTCAGTAGCCGTATAGCCCTCAGCCATAGCCTCCATAAGCACTCTCTCAAGACTAGCCACCTGCATCTCTGGTAGCTCTCCACCAGTCTTATATGATATCACTAGCTCAGCTAGCTCACGAGCTGTGAAGAGGTTTAGGTCTATAGTGAGTGTGGTCACGTCAACAGAGTACTTTAATGGTGATACAGGTAGGACAAAACGCGTAATTCTCTCATAGCATCCAAGCCTTCTCCGATACCAGTAGTCTATGTAGTCCCCATTAGCGTCGACCACTATGAGCGGTAATGCTGCTTTGCCATTACCAGTTTCTACTTCGGAGAGGAGCTCTATAAGGTATCCAAACCCATAGCTCTTACCACTACCAGTCTCACCGAAAACCCCTAGGTGCATTGTTAGTGCTTCAACATCTAATGCTAAAGGTATGCCATCATATCCAAGAAGGCTTCCATACCATATAACACCTGGATGCCCTCTACTAACACCATATATTGATTCAAGCTTACACTCATCAAGGCTTACAACTGGGTCACCGGGAGTAGGAGTGTAGTTTCCTCCTATACCTCCAACAACACTAGCTTCAGCGTAGGCGTAGGAGCCTATATCTCGTGGCAAGTCTATACCGGATCTCCTAGCCTCATGCCAGACATCACCAACTCTATAGAATAGGCTTTCCCTACGTATGATATCAATCCTGGCAAGTAGCCCTCTACTACAATCTCCTGCCAGTACAAGCATACCCTCATGGACAGCATTATAGAATTCGTCAAATACTTCGAAAACTATCCTCCTAGTTGTCGATCCTGAGAGCACAGTACCTATTCTAGCCAAAAGCCTACTCCCATTACCATGCTGTCCTCGCTTATAGAGTGTTGAAAAGGGTTAGCCTTCTTTAGGGTGCTGAACAGCTAAGGCATATAGCACGTCCCTCTCAGTGATTATACCTACTACTTTCCCTGACTCATCAACAACAACTAGACTGCTCACTCCATTCTCCATCATCTTAGTTGCTGCATCACCAACATCTGCTGAAGGACTAATAGTGTAGTATTTAGCTTGTCCTACAAGCTTTACTGGCGCTTCTAAAGCTTCTTCAAACCTATCGGATTCAACATACCTAAAGACGTCGTGACTACCGAAAAACCTTACGATATCCTTTGCTGTTATCATTCCCCAAAGCCTTCCATCCTTATCAACTATGGGTAGTCTTCTAAAACCATATTTAATCATGGTTTTTGCTGCTTCACCTATAGTTGAATCATCTCTTATCGTTATCACGTTCCTACTCATAACATCTGATACTCTTACACCAACAGTTTTCTCCATTAGGTGTCTAACTATATCATGCTCTGTTATAATACCCCATAAACTACCATCCTCAAGCACTATGGGTATAACTCCTATGCTATTAACTATCATTTTTTCAAGTATCTCCTTAAGGTTCTCAGTCACTAGTGCTGTTATAGGGTTTGGATTCATTATGCTTGACACTACCTCCTTTAATAAAGAGCTATAAAGGCTACCACCATGCCTACGAGAGACTATATTGTAGAGCTCGCCACCACCAAGATAGTTCACTAAATCCATGGCAGTGAGTATGCCTTCTAGCGTATAGCTTGAGGGATGTACTACTGGTAGTGAGCGGATATTATGTCTAGTCATCTCCTCAAGGGCATGAAGTATAGTTGAGCTCTTAGTAACCGTGTACACTGGCCTCTTAGCTAAGATCTTAGCCTCTCCTGGCCTCCTATGAATCCTGTCACTGAAGTTCGGTTTACCATCGCTACGAAGCCACCTTATACCCTCTGGCCTCCTTATGCTAGGGTGTAGTATAGGTCTACGCGACATAGGAGACCCCCAGGCTCTGGTTAAAGTGGGAAGGAAAAAGAGTTTAGGCTAGCCTCTTCACCTTCAGGTAGGCCTCTGCTAGAATTCGCCTTGATACTTGACCTACAACTCTACCCTTCTCGCGATCAGTTATGAATATTCGTGCAATCCTCCTAGTAACGATACACTGCATTGCCTCGAAAGCTGGATGGGTAGGGAGGAAGGTTATGGCAGGCCTAGTCATGAAGTCAATTATTTTTGGTGCTCCATGCCTCCAAGCTCTCGAGGATCCTCGGGCTATAAGGTCGTGGCATGATACCACGCCTAGAATGTGCCCCTTATAGTCGATGACAGGGATACTTGATATTCGTCTTGAGACCATGGCTTGCACTATACGTCCTAAAGGATCCCAAGGTCTTGCTGCAAGCTCAATACTAGTCATGAGCAGACCTAGAGGAGAATCAACAGCATCTATATCAGTGTCTAGGATCCATCCTATAAAGTCTTCGAGAGAGAAGACCCCTAAGTACCTATTATCATCGTCTACAACTGGTGTAAAGTTCACATCATACTCTATCATCCTCTTAGCCGCTTGAATGACGTCCTCATTGGGTTTGAGGAGTATTGTTGCTTGAGACATAACTCTTGTAACCTTTGTTGACATTCGAGTTGAGGCCATAAGTACTAAGTCAAACTTGTTCACGACTCCTAGCAGTCTACCAGAATCTTCATCTACAACTGGTAGTATACTTGCACCAGTATCCCGGATTAGCCTACGTGCCTCTGGAACTATGGATGATGCAGTAACATATGGGTGGTCGCGATTCATTAGCTCTCCAACTAGTGTCCTGGATCTAGTAGGCAGGATTCCACCAGGTTTATACCTAGTGAGGATCCTGGTTAATTAGGTCTAGTAGTTTAGGAGTTTATGGAGGTGAAGAAAACTACTCCATCTCCTCAGACTGGCTTACATATAGTAGTTCTATGAGGCCAGGCGATATCCTGACAATATCGCTTCGACTAACAATCCCAACAAGCCTGCCTGCACTATCTACTACAGGTAGGTGGCCTATGTTCTTTCTCCTCATAAGATCTGCTGCAATATGTAGAGGTGTATCCTCAGAGACTACTATGGGGTTCTTAGTCATAACCTCCTCTACTAGAGTTGTACGTGGATCTCTACCTTCAGCTACGACTCTAAAGACTATATCTCCCTCAGTTAGTATACCTACAACGAGGCGATCATCCTTCTCGTCAACAACTATAACACTACCAACATTGTTTTCAGCCATCTTCCTTGCAGCCTCGACAATAGTTGCGCTCGGCTTAACCTTAACGACATCACGAGTCATAACATCCGATACTACTAGTTCACCAGACAAAATAGACCACCATCTAACGTGGGAGTGGTGTTGTCTCCCCCAGCTCCCTAGACTAGTGATTGGGGAGGTTTAATGCGTTAGCCTTGAGCTAGCCTATCTAGGGCGTGTACTGCAGGTTCCCACAGCTTCTCTGGTCTTCTTTTACGTAGAGCGTCTAGTAGCCTCATGTTACGCTCCTTAGCCTCCTGTAGTAGTTTATTGGATAGGTTAACTATATAATCTAGCTTTGACTGGTCAACGAGTATTGTATCTCCATCCTTAAGGGGTATATTTAGCCTTATTCCAGTCCTAAGCTCTAGTATTATGTCGCCATAACTCATAACCATTATTCCACTATGCTTAAAACCTGCCTCTCTAGCTGCGTCAAGGATGACCATTGCCTCATCAATCGTTGCTGTATGTACATGGTATATTGGTCCCTGAACACTCAGCCATAGTCTTACGCTACAAGGCTTGTAGATCATGTCTCTAAGCTGCTCAACACTTATAGATTTATGGCTTTTGAACACAACCATAGTCTCCTCCTTAGCCCATGGGTACTCAGAGTCTAGCAGTACTATCCTACCGCTACAGCTACTAGCAGGATAGGTTAGCGGTCTAGCAAAGAACTCTAGCAGTAAAACTAGTATGTCTTCGTCTAGGTAGCCTATCTCTAAGTCCTCCCACATTCTCTGCCATGCATGTATTTTAGCGTCAAGGAACTGTCTTGGCGGTGTGTACACACTATGACCCACTATAAGCTACACCTCCTCGACTGGTGCACCAACACTCCATAGTAACTCCAAAGCCCCAGGAGCAATATCATCTATCACCTCAACAT
>CAZTPV010000090.1:0-22926 GCA_964615085.1 uncultured Desulfurococcales archaeon | reverse complement strand
GTATGCTTGTTCGCCTACAACCTTTAAGACTATAGATCCTCTACGTCCACACTTAGGGCATACACCTTTACCAATAACTTGTGTTGACAATACCTCTAATACACCTCCATGCTCTAGGCTACCCGCTTCTAGTAATAGTGGTAAGCTTGTGGTATGATTTACCTCTAAGACTTAACGCTAGTAGGCCTCCACTCGCAATAACTATGGCTGTTGCTACTAGTATGGCATAGACTACTATGTATGGGTTTACCCTTACAAGGTCATAGGCTAGACCTGCACCTAGACAGCTAAGTATAACACCAATATTTCCAGCAGCACTAACAGCTCCAATACCGATTGAGCCACGTACATTCATGGCGACTCTCCTTGAGACTGGTGTTAGGCATCTAGCCGCAATCATCATTAATGCTAAGCCTAATATTGAGGGTAGAGGTGAGAGTGAAGCTAATAGTATGAGTCCTAGAGAGGCTAGTAGGCATGTTAACACTATAGCTATCGTGTCTGAAACCTTGTCTGCAACATAGGATACTAGTATGCTTAGAGCAGCACCTATAAAACACGCTATAGCTATAGCATCTGCAGTACTACTCCTACTCAATCCTAGCGCCTCGCTTAACAGGATGTAGACTATATCGCTTTGCGTAAATGCTGTTGAAAGTCTTACAGCTAGTACGAAGAATGATAGGGAAGCTAGTATGAGTAGGGCTCCTTTAACACTAGTGCCACTCGTAGCTCTACCCCCTCTTCCAGTCTCCCTACTAACTATAGTGGTTGTTGGTAGTGCTAGTGCAGTTAGCCCAGTAGCTGAGAAGAGTATGAGTGATACTACTAGTGAAGTCTCTAGAAGAGGTATAGCTGCGTAAACCATGTTCGCTATAGCTGCTCCAAGCAACCCTAAGTCAAAGTATATTGAGTATACGAGGCCTCTTCGATCCCTAGGAGTGTATTCTCCAAGAACACTCTGCACTAGTGTCCATGCAAAGCCTAGTAAGGCTCCCTGAACAAGCCTCACAACTATTATCACTATCGTGTTTGCATTAAGGTAGCATAGTGATGTTACACCAGCTAGAGTAAACAATGCTAGTATTAAGTGGTTTAAGCGCCTCCTAACCCAGTTGTAGAGGAAGCCTGCAGTAAATGCTGCTACGGCTCTAGAGGCGAAGAAAGCAGCCATAAACCCTCCGATAACTAGTGCTGAAGCTTTGAGACTGCTTCTAGCGTAGAAGGCTACTGCTGGAACTGCAACACGGAAAGCCATAGTCCCTATAAACGCCATGGCTAGGCAGCTAGCTAGTACACGTAGCCTAGCAGTCACCAAGACATATCGTCCACCGACACATGCTAGGTGCAGCTAGCTTTAAGGGAGCTAGCTTACTCCTCTCTTAAGCCTAACTATAATAAGTGATACTGGGAGTGTAGCACTATAACGGGTTTAGACTGGTGTTAGCTCATTGTGGCTAGAGAAGTGGGCAACGAGAAGAATACTGGTAGAGTATGCTGATAGGCTTGAGCAGGTTGAGATTCCAGTCTACCGTTCTACGGGTGGCCGTATACTAAAGACGCTACTATCATCCTCGTGTAGAATGGACTGCCTATACTGTCCTCTTCGGATGGGGGCACCAGTGGCTAGAGAGCGTTGGGACTCAAGGAGGCTTGTTGAAGCATTCTTTACTGCTTACCGTAATGGTGTTGTAAGGGGCTTATTCCTTTCAAGCTGTCTTTACAGTGACCCTGACACTGTTGTTGAGGATATGCTTGAAGTTGTTAGAATGCTACGTTCAAGAGGGTTTAAGGGCTACATACATGTTAGGCTTATGCCTGGTGTATCAGCTTACCTCATAAGAGAGGCTTTAAAACTCTCAGATAGAGTTGGCTTAAACCTTGAAGCGCCCTCACCACGCTTATTCTCTGAGATAGCTCCAAGTAAGGGTGACTGGCTTAACGACATCTACGTTAAGCTAGCGTATGCTGCTAGGAGCCGGAGGAGACCAGTATCAGTTGATACTCAGCTTGTAGTTGGTGCTGCTGGTGAGAGTGATAGAGAGATCATAGAGCTGCTAGGTAGGCTGAAAACTATTGGCGTAGATGTAGTCCACTTCAGCCCCTACACCCCAATCCCATGGACTCCTCTAGGTGGTAAAACACCTCCAACACCTAGAAGGAGAGTGCTACTACTCTACCAGGCTTGGAGGCTAATTAGAGACTATGGTTACAGTGTAGCCAGCATCATAGAAGCTTTAGACGATAATGGCTTCCTACCACTAGACACTAGCGATCTAAAAGAACGCATAGCAGAACTACACCCTGAATGGTACCCTGTAGACGTTAACAATGCTAGTGTAGAGGAACTGTTAAGAGTTCCAGGGATAGGCCCTAGGACAGCTGCTAAGATAGCTAGGATTAGGTCTCAGCGTAAACTAGGGTGGAGTGATATTGTGAGGCTGCTAGGTGTGCGAAGAGCAAGACGAGTACTACGCTACCTCACGTTCTCCTAGACGTTGGCGGCTCCTCTAGGAGAACACTTATCCCCCTAAACCCTCTGGATAGGGGTAGAGGCTCTGAGAGGGCCGTTAAGATTTGGACTTAGAGAAGATAGTTGTAGTTGATAACCTAGTTAAAATCTACCCTGGTGGTGTAAGAGCTCTTGACGGTCTAACATTCCATGTTGAGAAGAACGAGATCTATGGGCTCATAGGCCCTAATGGAGCGGGTAAGACCACAACTCTACGCATCATATCAACTCTCCTTAAACCCACTAGTGGTCGTGTACTAGTTGTAGGCTATGACGTTGTAAGAGAACCAGCAATGGTTCGTAGGAATATCACCTACCTACCTGAAGAAGCTGGAGCATACCGTGACCTAACGGGGATAGAGTTTCTTAGGACAATGCTATCGTTGAGGTTTAAGGGTAGAGAGCTTGAAGAGGTTGTGGAGGAGGCTGCAAAGATATCTGGGCTAGGTAAAAGCCTATACCGTAGAGTTAGAACCTACAGTAAGGGTATGAAGAGAAGCCTACTACTAGCCTTAGCTCTAGCACCTAAGCCGAAACTAGCAATCCTCGATGAGCCTACAAGCGGCCTTGATGTTGCTAGGAGTATTGAGCTTAGGAACATCATTAGAAGGTATAGGGACAATTATGGTGTAACAATACTTTTAAGCAGCCATAACATGCTTGAAGTAGAGTACTTGTGTGATAGAGTTGGAATAATATATCGTGGTAAGATAATAGCTGAAGGGGCTCCAGAAGAGCTTAAGGAGAGGTATGCTGCTAAAAACCTTGAGGAGGTCTTCCTAAAAGCTCTTGAAGAGCATGGGTACAGCTTTAAGGTTGAAGAACCCGTAAGATGGGAATGGTGCTATAAGGTGTAGACCGTGACGGGTGTTGCTAGCCTCATTAAGAGAGAGCTTCTCCTCATAATCCGTAACCGCCGACTAATAATGTCGCTAATCATAGCTCCAGCAATGATAGTCTTCATCATGGCGATTATGGGGTTCTCAATGTCGGCGGCAGTGTCAAAAGCTGCTAAAGCTCCAGTGCTACTCGCAGTATACGATCTTGATGGAGGCTCTTGGGCAAAAAGACTAGTATCCTACCTTAGGTCTAAGGGTGCGAGTATAGTATCCATACAAGCTTCAAGTCTAGATGAAGCTGTAAAGCTCGGTTTTACTAGAGGTTGTGATGCGCTAATCGTCATACCGAGAGGCTTCACAGCTAATATCAGTATGGGTACACCATCGCTAATAAGGATATACTTTTACGCTAGAGGGACCTCCATGACATACACATACAAGTATACTACGATAGATAGTTTGATCAGGGGATTTGAGAGCATAATAGCTAGGAGTATTGCTTCAAGACTTGGCGTTAAACCAAGCTTCGTAGAAAGACCGTATAATGTTACAACGTATACCGTCCTATCTGGGTTAAGGATATACGAGGTCTCACCCTCACTGCTGCAGTCAATAGGGTTTATGGCGGCTTACGGCCCCCTCATAGCCATTGGTATAATAGCGTCTATTGCCGCTATAGCTTTTGCTGAGGAGAAGGAGGAGAAGACTCTCGAACTACTCTTATCTCAACCTGTTAGCCGTACTAGTATCGTTGTCGCTAAACTATTTGGAGTTATTATTGTAGGTGTTATAGCGACAGTATCGCTGCTAGTAGCATACATGGTCTCATTCAACATGATGGCGTCAATGATGTCTAAGACTACGCCTCCACCCTCAAGCTCTAGTAGAGTTCCATTAAGTGGTATGGTTAGTTTAGCTATGACTATACTCTCACCAAGCTCTGTAGGTGTCATTGTGGGTGCTACAGCCGTCTCAATGATTCTTGCAGCGGGGCTTGCAATGCTCCTTGCTAGCTTAGCAGAGGATATTAGGACTGCGCAATCACTAGTAGGCTTCCTCTGGCCCATACTATTTGTCGTCATGTTCGTAATACCCTTTGCTGGTGTTCCATCGCCACCAGCAGCTTACCTCATAGGGTTTGTACCCTTTGCGCCACCAGCTCTAATAGTACAGACGATACTAACAGGTGGTGTTAGTCTAGCAGTACTATCGATAATTGAACAGTGTGTTGACGTGATCATAGTGTTATACGTACTAGCTAGGATAATATCGTCTGAGTACGTGGTTACAGGCTACATGCAGTTGTTTAGAAAATATAGGGTTAGGAGGCTATAGGTAGCAGAGGAGCTTTCTCCTCCTAGCATCACCTAGAATCCTATAGACGTCGCTATCAACAACCTCGCTCCACTGTTGATAGGCGTCAGCTATAGCGTAGAAGCTTCCAACAATAAGGTTTAGCACGTATGTTGGTGCGTACATAGCTACTTTTATAGCTCCATCAATGCTAGCTGTTGGTGCAGCAGCTATAACCTCCTTGGCTCCAAGCGCTTTAAGCTGTTGAACAGCAGCAGCCATAGAGTATCCTGTAGCTATACCCTCATCTACAACGAGTACTTTGCTGGCAACATCGTATTCTAGGCTTCCACGGTATCTCCGAATCTTCTCGATTATTATCGGTCTAATGTTGTCAGCCTCAGACTTGATACTACTTAGAGTGTAGTCTGTGTCAGCATAGTAGAACGTGTCGTAGACTAGAACGTCGCTAGTAAACCCTACTCCAGCAACAACTATATCGTTGTCAGTAACTTCTCCAACTGCTATGATGTCCATGCATCCTCCAGCTTCTAGTACCACTCCATAGGCTACTGGTATCCCAGTTGGAGCTATAGCGTAGACTTGCTCAAACTCTACAACTCCTTTAAGCTCTCTACCTAGTATCCTACCAGCTTCAACTCTATCTCTAAACACTTGGCTTCTCCAGCTATAGTCCTCATGGTAGTATAGGTTTCTTATCCTAGACCACTTAGCCACTTAGGATCGCCGTTAGCCCCTATAGCGTGTGGGGGTATTATCTGGTCTACTACACCTTATCCAGTATCATGGTGTAGAAGTGTCTAGTGGGTGAGAGGAAATGGCTAAGTATGGTAGGATACTCCTGAGCATAGGATTCCTATCAGCACCATTCGCGGGACCTGGCTCAGCGGTACTCACTAGTGCTGGCTGGCTCCTAGCTGGTAGTGAGGAGCATAACAGCTTGTGGGGCTTCATAGGCCTAGTAGGCCTTATGGGTATAGCAGCAATACTTGCAGCTAAGTATGGTGTTCTTGGGGGTATAGCTGGTCTTGGAGGAGTGCTACTCTTAACCTATGAGGCTCTAGCTGTTGCAGCACTATGGCATGCTGGGAGCAAGTACGGTAGCATACTACTTAAAGCTGCTGCAATAATGCTAGCTGTATCATGGCTCATAGCTGTTACAGCAGCTCCATCAAGCGTTGAAACAGCGACAAGAACCGCGAGTGGAGCTCTAGTAGACTGGGCTGGTACAGCATGGGCTTCACAAGCTGCACACAGCCTCATAGCTAGGATTGGTGGTCCACAAGTGCTTGCCCAGTGGATTGCAGCTGCAGCAGCAATACTAGCTGGTGTAGGCATACTCCTAGCACCAGCTACAGCTAGAGCTGAGGCTCAGGAGGAGAGCATATTCGCTCTAAACGTCTACTAGCTTTAGGAGAGGGGCTCGGCACGGCTCTTCCATCAGCATCCCTTAACGGCTTCTTTCGTCGCAGGCGATCCTCACAGCCCCATACTCTTTTAGTCTAGTAGAGGCATTCTAGTCTAATGCTTATATTTTACTCGTTTCAAATCTTGACTCAGCTTGGTGGCTCCTAGAGTGTCTGAAGCTCCTCCCCACCCTAGGTTATCGACTGTAGTTGAATGGTATAGTAGTCTTCCAAGCCCACTTCTCCTCCTCTCTGCAGGTATTCTAGCAGCACTAGTGTGGTGGGGGCCTTGGGCTCTAGTACAAGCTGGTTTCGCTTCACAGAAGATGTTTAGTAGCCTCTTAGCATACTTTCTAGCCTTCTACCTCCTAGTAGCAGTCCCAGCAAGCTATAGTATTGTAAGGTTCACTGAGAGGCACTGTAGTGGTGGTAGGTGTCGCCCTCTAAGTAGAATCCTTATACCAATGACAGTCATACCTATAGGCTATGCTCTCACCCTCTACGCTCTACAACTATGGCTCTCAGACCATGGTTCTCGCGAGAAGAGTGAAGCAGAGAAGTATGATGCCTCGTACGCTAAGGCTCTTGAGCAGGTAAAGCCACTCCCCGTGGATGTTGTTGTAGCACTACTAACCTTCTGTCTGAACTGCTGCTTCTACCCTATCGTGGTCTATCGCCAAGCTCTACTCCACCTTGAAGCCCATTATGGTATTGAGAGGGCTAAGTGCTATGCCCTAGAGTAACTAGCTATATACGGCTAGGACACATACACTCTATAGCTCCTGGAAGCTCTAAGCTCTACTGGAGGCTGGGGTATGAAGCTTACACAGTCTCGTGGCGTGTCTGGTATTGTTGCTGCTGCTCTAGCGCTACTCATAGTGGTCATGGTTTTTGGGTTCATGCTCATAGTGTTAAACCAGTATTCTAGCGTTCAGAGGCAGCTAGTAAGGCAGATAGCTCAACGAGAGCTGTTGAGAGAGGAGCTTGAGAGGGGCCTCATCCTACACTTCTACGTTAATACGAGCAGCTCTAGAGGGCTCATAACAGTTGAGAACACGTTGCCGGCACCAGTAACCCTTAAGACACTACTACTAGTCTTTAGCGACTGGACAGCATACTACTACGATGAGGCTGTAGCGTTAAAGCTCATTACGCCAGGTACCACGCTACTAGTCTGTGATGGCGTAGCTACAGCCCTCTCCACACCAGACAATGTTGTGTTGAACCCAGGCTGTAGCCTCTCAACAAACTTCACTTATGCTCGGAGACCCGTACTAGCTACGGCTCTAGCGTCAATAGTCTCTGGAGCACAGCACGTCTCAGCATACGTGTATGCTCAAGCAGTAAGTGCTGTAGTAGCGGCAGTACCCCCAACTGGTGGAGCACCATCAGCACCAACAGCTACGACTACAACCACAGCTACAACTACTACGACGACCACTACTCCTCCACCAACACTAACGCTAGTACACCGCTACGCTATAGCATGGGACAATTTTACAAGCAACCCCTTCACCTCAGGGAGGCTCAACACTGTAACAAACACCTTCACGTGGCTAGCCGCACCATACTACGCTATAGAGCAGAACTCGACAAGTACAAATCTAACCTCTAGTGGTGAAAACTATGCCTATGCGAACCTAGCAGCCTACAATCCAGGCTACCCCGTGTTGAACTCGACAAAGACCCCAGTAGTCTACCTGCTAGCAGCAATAATGCCAACATATAGTAGCAACTGGCACGACCTACTACTATACGATACGTCAACAGGATACTTCTACACGTTCAGCATGCGATTTAACTCTAGTGGCACGTATCTTGAGATATGGAGGTGGGATGGCTTCTGGTGGAATCTGAGCGATACGCTAGCCTCCTTCAACGTTGGCGTCTGGTATGTTGAGCTTGTTAGGTACGAGTATGCTGGTGGTAGACTAGCTCTAGCCTTTTATGGGCCGCTACAGTCGCCCTCTACGACACCCCTAGCGGTTGTAACTGCTACTGACACCAATGTTACTCCTACGACCATAGGCTTTGGAGACTATGGTGCTACTAGCATGTGGGCTTGGTTCGTGTTATCAGCTAACGCCACCCCCCTCTACGTTAACGTGTCTGGGCTACAGCCAGGCTGGAACGTGACACTATACTATAACGGGTCGAAGCTCGTTGCATCAGCCCTAGCGGATTCTAGTGGTGTAGCACACCTCTACGTCGCGAGGATGCCCATAATACCTAACGCTGTGTTCAAGATCTATACGGGGACTACAACCTACACCTTCACCGAGCCACTAGTAGTTGGAGGAGACCTGTGGAGGTTTGGCTAGCCAGTCAGGTGGATGTGAGTTGGCTTGAGGCCGTGTAGTATTGTGTTATTCCTCGTTTCATGGTCTCGTGTTCTGTATGCTCCTAGCAGGAAATCAGCATTAATACTTCAATACCTGGCTATCATCTGGCTGTAGTAGCTAGAGTCCTTTAGGCCTGGTAGTAGGCTAGAGTGTCTTGAGGGATTAACTAGCTTGTACACAGTTGTGCTTGGCTTGGTAGTGTTAGTGCCTATGCTGGGCTCACTGCTAGCCTTCATCATGCCTGATGATAGGAGGCTGTGCTTCTCCTCCACACTAGCAGCTGTAGTGGCCTCATTCATACTCCTCCTAGTGTTAGGCTTATCTCATTCCCACCCCACTCTCTTCTGGCCTTCACGATCCCCACCCTTATTCGCATTCTACGTTGACTGGATTGGCTTTATCCTAGGGGTTGTAGTACTGTCCATCGGCATCCTGGTCCTCATATACTCTTACCACTATCTATCGCCGTTGAATCGTGAGCATAGAGTAGTTCATGGCTACTCTAGGTACTATGGGCTTATGTGCCTCTTCATAGCTTCAATGATGGGTGTTGCTTTATCGTATTCTTGGCTTACACTATTCTTCTTCTACGAGCTTACCGGCATATGCTCTTGCCTCCTCATAGCATACTATCTCGATGAGGAGGGTAGGATGGGTGGTATTGAGGCTCTAGTACTCACACATATTGGTGGTCTTGCTCTCCTAGCTCTACTAGTCCTATTGTATCATGAGGCTCACAGCTTACTACTACCTGCCGTCTCAAAGCTTAGAGGCGCTGCTCTAGTTGTTGCTGGGCTACTAGCATTGGTAGCGTGTATAGCTAAGAGTGCTCAACTACCACTACACTTCTGGCTTCCAGATGCAATGGTTGCACCAACCACAGTCTCAGCATACCTCCATGCTGCCGCCATGGTTAAGGTTGGAGTGTTCACGATGATCAGGTTTGCAGAGTATGCTCCACCAGTGGGCCTCCATGTTGTTGGCGTTGCTGGTGTAGTAGTCTCCTTAGCTACGGCATTCTATGCTGCATACCACTACTATTCTATGAGGGATCTTAAGGGCCTACTAGCCTATAGTACTATAGCTCAGCTATCCTATATACTTGCAGCTGTAAGCTTTAGCCTACTAGGCTCAAGATATGGGTTGTATGCAGCTATCTACCATGTCTGGAACCATTCATTCACTAAGGCAGCTCTCTTCCTCTGTGCTGGAGCAGTAGCCTACGCTTATGGGTCTAGAAGCTTAAGCCTTCTTGAGGGTCTTAGTAGGGTTAAAGGCTTTAGCCTTGTTGCTGCATGCTGGATTGCAGCTAGTCTATCCCTTATTGGTGTTCCTCCTCTAGGCTGCTTCTATAGTAAGTTAGCGATAATAGTTGCTGGGCTTAGTGGTGGCATCCTATGCGTTACTGCAGCTATCCTGCTGCTTGTTGAGAGCGTGTTGTGCTTTATAGTCTTTGCCAGGACTTGTATGATGGTGTTATCTAAGCACCATCCCTCAGAGCCCTTGTCGAAGCCTAGTACGCCTATGAGCCTAGTACTAGCTGTGCTCGCCCTAATGGCCATCGTCTCACCCTACCTTATGAACTACATGGTGGGGGTGTAGTCTAGGTCTTGGATGGTGTTGTAGAGGCTGCATCAATACTGTACTGGGCTTCACTACTATCAACTACTGCTGGGATAGTCTCTGCCATTGCTGGGTCTAGAAGGTGCTCAAGGATATTCTACGCTTTAGGCTCACTACTAGCAGTGTCTAGCGGCATTATAGTACTAGTATCACCGCTTGCCACTGGTAAGCCAGCATTCTACTCTACACGGCTACCCGGAGTACCGTTGTGGCCTAGGTACTGGTGGTCACCACTCATAGGCATGGGTGGTCTTGGAGCATCATTCCTTATTGCTATTGGGCTTGCTGGTCTTGTAGCTTCAACCTATAGTGGCTACTACTGGAGGCTTACTGGCGTAGAGGCTCCTAGAGCCTACATGGTCTTCATGGGTGTTTCCCTCCTATCCATGTACCTTCTAGTGGCGTGCTTTGACTTAATACTCTTGCTCGTGTGCTGGGAGGCTATGACAGCTTCTCTAGCCCTCATGGTATCCTACGGCCATGATGCAAGAGGTGCCGCCATGCTCTACATAGTGCTTCTACACGTAGTCTCAATACCAATGTTCGCTTGTATAGCATGGCTCTTAGCTATGGGTGTACACACCTACACTGGGCTGGCAATGGTGTTTAGGCTTCTTGGCCCATTTGAGAGGCTTACAATACTCTCATGCTTCCTAGTAGCCTTCATGGCTAAGTCTGGGCTTGCACCCTTCTACTTCTGGCTACCACCAGCTCATTCTAGAGCTCCAACAGACTCCTCAATAATCCTTAGTGGTGCGTCTGTTAAGCCTAGCCTCCTACAAGCACTACTCATAATGTTCATAGCGTTAAGGGTTTCAAGAATAAACCCGCTAGTCTTCAGCATTACTACAGCCTTATCCGCTATAAGCCTTGTTCTAGGTGTTCTAGGTGCCTTGTGGTGTAGAGAGGCTAAGAGAATCCTAGCCTACAGCACTGTAGCGTGGATGGGACTACTATGGCTAGTAGCAACACTCTACCTTGTACTCATGATCCCTCAGCTAGCCTTTGCCGTCATGGGGCTCGCTATAGCTCATGCAGCATACAAGTCTCTCTCCTTCGCAGCTACTGGTGTTGCTAGAGAGGTTTGGGGTACTGACAGCCTAGCTGTCATGGGTGGTTGTTGTGGTGTAGGCTCCCGCTCATGCTTATTAGCATTTACTGCTGTGGCCTCAATGCTTCCCATACCTCCTCTACCAGCTTTTGCTGGTGAGCTACTAGTGTTATATGTTCTAGCTTCTAATGCCCCTGTAAGCCTAGTTGTAGTTGGTGCACTCATACTGGTTGCGACATGTATACCGGTGCTAGTCTTAGCTTATGCTAGGCTAGCTTCAGGACTACTTAGTACGGTTACTCCCAGTGTTGAGTACCCAGATGCTCCTAGAGGATTTACTAGTACTGCTCTAGGTGTAGCACTAGCCTCACCCCTAATAGTCGCTGTTACAGCATACTATGCTGGGCTCTCCGCCTACTGGCTACTCCTCTACATCATCCTACTAGTAGCCCTCATAGCTTCTCCCAGGATGAGGCTAGCTAGGCCATGGGTGAGTGGCGAGCTTGTAGAGGCTGTAGCAGGGTTAATGCCGTTCTCGGTGAAGCCACCAACTCCTAGGAGTATTGAGGCTATGTTCTCGTGGAGGTATCCTAGACCTCCAGAAGCCAGGTATGATTCAGCATACTATGCGGTTGCGAGACTATTATCGAGAGCTGGGAGGAGGGTTCTTAGAATGCATAGTGGTAGGCTGATAGACTACCTAGCCTGCATGCTCATCTTCTTCGTATCCCTAATCATACTGGTCTTGATCCTGGTGGTGTACCGTGCTGGCCCATGGTGGTGAAGTGCTCTGGAGTACTAGGCTACTGCTAACAGTATTCTCTCTAGGTATGCTTGCAACAGCACTATGGATATCAGATGACAGGGTGTTACCGAGAGCTGTTAAACTCTATTCCCTCCAGTCAGGGTTCTTAGCTGCTTGCTTCCTAACCCTAGGGCTTACCGTTAGAAGCTACTTCCTCTACTGGGCTGCATCCTCAGTAGTAACTAAGGTTGTTGGTGTTCCTCTCCTACTCCTATGGGTGTTAAGGAAGACTGGAGTTTTTGAGGAGGAGAAGCCCTTCATAGGCTCTACAGCAACATGGGTGCTAGCCATCCTACTAGCGTTTATAGGCTTTATCGTAGCCCTGAAGATCCCAGGTAAGCCCTACATACCCTTATCGATATCCTTCTCATTGTTTGGTGTAGGACTATTACAGGTGTGTTCGAGGAGGAATAGTGTTAAGCAGGTTCTAGGGCTATGCCATTTTGAGAATGGATCACATCTAACTCTAGCACTTCTAGCTCCAGGGATACCAGAGACTATAGAGGTAGGTATTGCTACTGACGCTATACTCCTAGTATTCTTTGGCTGCATAGTATCCCTCTACATGCATCATCTCATGGGGTCTCTCGACACGTCTAGGCTTAGAGCTCTTAGGGAGGTGGGGTAGAACATGGCTATAGTACAGTTTATGAACCCTATCACTACCAGCTACATGGTGTATAGTGTCATCATAGCCCCGTTCATAGCGGCAATGCTAAGCCTAGCTTCTAGCCGTGTTGGCCGCTGGGCTAGTCTCGTTGCAAGCATGTACACTAGCTTAGCATGTAGCATACTACTAGCCTATGATGGGGCAAGAGTGCTACTATTATACGGCGAGGTTATTGTTGATAGGTTTTCGGTGTGGACTAGCCTTCTAGTCTCGCTAGTGTACCTAGCTTCATCACTAGCATCACTAAGCCTCGTAGACTATGAGGTTGTAAAACCATACAACTACTACCCAGTGTTCAACACGGCTTACGGAGTAATGATGCTCTGTAGCCTATCAAACAACATGTTTATGATGTGGGTGTGCTTAGAGGTTTCAACAGTCTTAACAGTATACCTTGTAGCTCTACATGGTGGATTAACAGCTGTTGAAGCATCGTGGAAGTACTATATACTGTGTGCTGTCGGTATGGCTTTCTCACTCTACGGGCTAATCCTACTCTACTCTAATGCTGTGAGAATGGGTGTGGCGAGTCCATGGCTTATAACGAGCCTTAAGCTAAGCCACATGGCCTCCAATATTGAGGTTCTCTTAGCCTCATGCCTTATCGTGGCTGGTTTTAGTGTTAAGGCTGGCCTCTTCCCACTACACTTCTGGCTTCCTGATGCCCACTCAGAGGCGCCCTCACCAGTATCAGCTTTGTTATCGGGTGCTCTAATCTATCTACCACTATACTGTCTGCTAAGGATACTATCAGTGTTGAGTGGAGCAGCAAGACTACTCTCTGCATCACTACTACTAGTCATAGGCTTAGCATCCATAGCTTATGCTGCAGCTGGCATGTATTGGTCTACTAGTGTTAAAAGGCTACTAGCCTACTCTAGCATTGAGCATATGGGGGTGCTAGCATACTGTATAGCGCTGCTCCTAGGATATGGAGTACCACATGTAGCTATGAGGGCTTTTACCGTAGAGGCTATGGGGCATGCACTAGCTAAGGCTGGAGCGTTCATAGCTGCTGGAATCCTAGTGTTGGAGGCTGGTGGGAGGGGCTTAGAGGATCTAGCTCCAGTACACCATGTGGATCGTGTTGCTGGAGGACTATTCCTTGGCTTCCTAATAGCCCTCCTAGGAATCCCCCCTCTGCCAATATTTGTTAGCGAGGTGTTAGCCTGTATAGCTACTAGGCTTAGCCTGCTACTACTAGTGTTTATCCTGCTACTGCTAGCATCCTTTGCAAGCCTATCCTCTAGGATGCTGAGAGCATATACTAGGGGTGGTTTAGGGGATAAGAAGCCTCTAAAACTTAGAGGAGTAGGCTACGGTTACACCTCCCTCATACTCCTCATGACGCTCCTCATACTCTTAACCATAGTATCACCACTCCCATTAGTACCTTCAACACCACCCTAAACCCTTAGGTGGTGGCTCGTGAGCATGGTCTTAGAGCTAGTTGGCTCGGCTATAGTACTGTTGTGGGTTATTTTCGTAGCTCCTCTCCTGGATGGTGTGCGTAGGAAGATATATGCTAGGATTCAGCGTAGAGTTGGTCCTCCAGTCCTCCAGACATACTATGACCTAGCTAAACTGTTTTCAAGGAGGTCTATAGGCCCTAGTACACCTAGTCCTGGTGCTAGGATAGCTCCTCTAGCATCAATACTCTATGTTGCTACCGCGTCACTACTAGTCTACTCAGTTGAACTCAATAAGCTTCTTGGAGGTGTTGTGGGCTTTGTAATGCTTGTTGCAGGTTCAACGGTGATGCTTATTCTGGGTGTTCTAGGATCCTCCCCCTACACCTCCATTGGAGCTAGCCGCTTACTGCTACTTGGAGCTGTTATAGAGCCTTCAACACTAATAGCATTATATGCGTCGTCACTCTCTGCAGGATATGCTGGCTACATGTCCGCGATAATCACTAGGAGCGTTAACTGGCTTGTCGCACTAGCATCTAGTTTATCGCTGGCAGTTACCGCTTATGCTGAGAGTGAGCTATCACCCTTCAGTATTGGTGAAGCACCTACAGAGATTGCTTCAGGCTACCTAGCTGAGTATGGTGGTAGGCACCTAGCTCTCGCACTAATGTCCTGCCTCTCAAGGTTCACGCTAATATCAATAGTGGCTGTCCTGCCTCTGGCTAGTCTCGTAGCTCGTGGATTCTACGGGCTACTTGTGGCGCTAGCGTTATCGGTTATGCTCACGCTAATAATCTATTTTGTCTCAGCCATGTACGGTAGGCCTACACCACTTAGAGCTCTAGGCTACGCGGTGGCAGCGTACGCTATAGGGGTTGTAGCCTTAGTTCTAGCACTCTATTATAGTTCCAGTCCTCTCCTCTAATGCTTCAAGAAGCCTTCTAGGCTCTAGGCCATTGAAGACTACGCACTTTATACAGCTTCTCTCAAGGATGCTTATAGCCTGGTAGTCTAGGAGCTCGTAGTGTCCCGGCTCAACAGATTGCTGGAGGACTCTCCTAAGCTCATAGTACTTTAGCCTTCTTAGAAGCTTTGCGTTAGGATATCGTCGTGGATCACGATCATAAACACCGTCGACTGTTGATGCCACTAGTAGTTTACTAGCATTAATAGCTTCTGCTAGGAGTGCTGCAACCATGGCAGTAGATTGTCCTGGCTGAAAGCCTCCAGCAACAACGATTCTACCAGTTGTTGTCTGTTCAAGAGCCTCCTCTAGTGTATCTGGTGGTCTAGGGTAGGCTTCACCTCCCAGCCCAGCTATTAGCAGTCTTGCATTAAGCTTTGCTGCTTCAAGGCCTAGGATATCCTGTAGAGACCTATTAGCTTTAAGCACTCTAGCAGCATTAATGTATGATCTAGCTATAGGGCCTCCACCAACAACAACTACTAGGTGTTTAAACCTCTTCTTCAGCTTTCTCAGCTCCTCCACGTAGCCTCCAATAATGCTCGTGTTCTCCGGGTTGACTATCTTGCCGCTGAGCTTGACTACTAAAGCCTCCTCCATAAGGTACCCAGGCTTGTTGATGGTATACTAGTGGTGGAGGACTATATGCCTGCCTCCCTAACGGCATGAACTGATACTGGTAGCCTCCATATGCCTGGCCTGGGTACGGTGATGGAGGTGACACCATAGGCTGTCCTAGACCCGTAGCCGGTTGAGGAGCTGTAGTGAAGGCTGCATAGTACTGTCTCCTAATATCCTCGTTCACTAGGTGCAAGTAGACCTGAGTAACCTTGATGTCGCGGTGGCCAAGAAGTCTTTGTAGTGCTGGTAGGCTCATACCCCTCCTAAGAGCCTCTGTAGCGAATGTGTGTCTTAGAATATGTGGCCTCACTCTCCTAGGGTCTAGCCCAGCCCTTTTAGCTAGGGTCTTAAGCCTCTTATACAGTGTTGAGTACGATATCCCTAGAAGCTTATCGTCAGGTGATAGGTGTGGATTCTCTAGAAGCCATCTCCTTAAAGCCTGCTCTGTAAGAGGCCCGTAGAAGACTATCCTCTCCTCACCATACTTTGCTGATCTAACTCTAATCTCTCTCCTCGTAAAATCTATGTCTCTAAGCCTAAGCTCTACAGCCTCTCTAGCTCTAAGACCAGTCTCGAAGAGTAGCGCCACTATAAGCTGGTCTAAGGCGTCCCTCGCAGCTAGTAGTAGTCTAGCAACCTCCTCTGGCCTTAAAGCCTCAACGCTAGCCCCTCTAGGCCTACGAACTATAGGTACCTTCACGTCTAGTCCAAGCCAGTTAAAGAAGCCTCTTAGAAACAGCGTGTAGTAGTGTAGTGTTCTAAGTATACTCTTACGTGTACTTGTTGACCCTCTACCCTTGCTCTTCATCTTAGACGATATCCATGAGAGTACATCTTCATCACTAACCTCACTTAGCCTCTTCCCACCAATAAACCTGAGGAAGTCCATGATTGCAGCTCTATAGGCTTTAACAGTTTTCTCACTAGCTCCAGCAGCTCTAAGAGCGTTTAGAAAAGCCTCGAGAACCTCACTATTACTCTTATCAAGTATTCCTCTTGGAGGTGGTGGTAGGTCAAACTTAACCACTAGAACCCCATGTACTAGTCTTCATAGCTTCATGGTAGCCTACTATGCTTAAGCCCCTCGTAACACCTCTAAGGCTTTTGGGCCTCTTGCTGACCACTCTCACTACTCTCTTCGCGGCCTGGTGACTGGCCTATAGCCTTCTCTCCAGCCTTGCGAGGCTTTACTGGTTTAACTCCTATCGCTTTCGCAGCTCTCCTTCTAGGTGGCTTTAATGGTATTACGGCTATCAGTATATCATCCGGCTGTATAACCATATCATCATCAGGGTTTGGTATTAGTTCTCCTCTCCTCCTTATAGCTACTAGCGTCATACCCCTCTTCCTAAGCTCTATGAGAGCATCAATATACTTCTTTCCTGCTAGTGGTTCTCCAGGTAGCTCACGTATCCACAGCCTATGCTCTCCAGCTGCTGCAGCAAAGCCCTCCATAATCATAGCTACTCCAGGCTCAAGTAGGGCGCTTGCAAGCATCCTACCACCTAGGTATCTTGTCGCTACAACAATATCTGCACCAGCTCTATGTAGGAGCTCTACGCTCTCTGGGTGTAGTGCCTCAGCTACAATCTTCACCTTCGGGTTTAGGCTCCTAACAAGCAGTACTACCAGTACTGCTTTAGCATCATCGTCTACAGCCACTACTACCATGTTCGCCTCTCTAACATTAGCTCTTAGGAGAGTCTCTCTTCGAGTACAATCACCTCTAACAATGGTTAAGCCTGGAATATGTGCTTCACGGATTTGTACTAGAGGCTTATCTGTAACAACAACAATGTCTCCACGGTATCCTCTAGCTCTAAGCTCTCTAACTGCAGCTTCTGCTGCAGGAGACCAGCCAACTACTAGTATGTGTCTTTTACCACGATACCTTATGTAGCCCATTCTCCGCCTCTCCGCTCTCTCTACTATACGGCCAGCCGCTATAGATACCATCGCTGTAAAGCTCGCTATACCAGCGACTATGGTGAGGCAGGCTATAAGCCTTCCTATAGGAGTGTGGGGGACTACATCCCCGTAGCCTACTGTAGCCATTGTTACAAGAGCCCAGTATAACCCAGTCCATATGTCAACATGCTCAACTAGGCTAAAGCTTATACCAGATGCAAGCCATATACCAATAACTATTAATGCTATCTCGAAGATTATATCCCTAATAAGCCTCTTGAACAGCCTCTTAAGCCTCCTAGCCACGACTATTAGCGACGCTACATGTATCACTCCCAGACTCTCTCACCCCGCATGCTAGAAGCATGGTAGGCCCGTATGGGGGCGTCCAGGAGCTGTTGGAGCTCGTACTATTCACCAACTAGGAGGAGGGACTCTAACCCTTATAGACCTATCCTTATGCACTTAATGATGCTGGGATAACGCTGTATAGTAGTTCCTAATACTATAAGCGTTATCAGTAACCATTCTCGCAACATCGCTAGAGTAGACCTTGAAGCTGTATGATAGGTTGACAAGCTTATACAAGCCTTTAGAGACCTCAAGAGTGAATGAAAACCTTATCGCCTCTAGAGAGCCATAATCCTCAAGCACCCTCATAATCTTCTGGAGAGCTTGCTCGTACCTCGCTTTAAACCCTCTCCACCTACCAGCAACTCTAACCTTAATTGTAGCTTCAAGCTCGCTACTAGGTTTCAGACAGTCTGGATACATCTCATAGGCTCTCTCAACCCTAGAGGTAGCAACATAGACTCGGCCCATGTAGGTGTAGATGTAGGCTGCTAGTCCACGATCAAGAAGCCAGTCTATCATGCTTTTAACACGCTTCTCTGGAGCACCTAGAGCCTTTGCCACAACATCTAGTGGTGAAGGGGTCTCCTCAAGTAGCTCTAGTACTCTCCTCCGTCTACTCATGGCCCAAACGTACTCGACTACACCAGGATCTATGTTGACTGCTACACCAGCTCTCCTAGCCTCCATAAGGCTATCTATAAGGCTATCAACGTCAATGGTGTCTGGTGTAACTATGTAGACAACCCATCTATGAACTAGCTTAGCTCCACTAGTAGCTCTTAGCACTCTACCCAGCCTCTGTATAGACCTTAGTGGGCTAGCAGTATGACTCCAAACTACGAGTAGGCTTGCTTCTGGCAAGTCTATCCCCTCCTCACCAGCACTTGTAGAGACTATAACCTTAGACTCTGGTCTATGAGCTCTAGCTACAGCTTCCCTAGGCTCAACCTTCCTCCTACCAACGAGGAGCACTGGGTTATAGTCCTTGAGCATACTGTACACGTACTCAGCAACTACAACTCTATCAATAAACACTATAGTTTTCTGGAACCCTTCATGGTCTCTTAGAACCCTGAGTAGAGCGTTAAGCTTGTGTGCAGGTCTGACGTCCCTACTATACACTAGGTCCCTAACACCCTCAAGTAGCTTAGCTAGTCTTGTAGGCTTCTCCAAGCTCTCCCTTAAGGCTAGTACACCATCTCTAACCATCCACCTTATCGCGTTACCTATAAGTGCTCTATCATGGCCCTCAACACGCTCCCACAGCTCTTCAAGCCTACGGTACAACTCCATTTCAGTACTATTAAGAGGCGCCTCATAGACTTCAGCCTCCCATGATGGTATGTAGGGTTTTATTCGTGGATCCTCCCAGCTCCAGTACCTGATCTCCCCAATCTCCCTCTCAATCTCCTTAGCTCTCGACGGTGGTATGTAGGCTGATAAGCCAAGCCTATACCTGAAATCATAGCCTTCAACAACTTTACGGTAGGCATCCTGGCCTGTAGTATGGTGGCACTCATCAACAACAATTGCTTGGAATCCCTGCTCGAGAAACTTATCCCATTCAGCAGCAACTATTTCTGGTGTAGCTACGACAACTACTGACCTCCATGCTTTCTCGCGGAGCCCTCTAGGCATGCTACCGTGTAGAGGTGATGCTGGTATCTCCATTCTCTCTCTAAGGAACTTTGCGACCTGTTCGACAAGGAACCTTGTAGGCTCTAACACTAGTATTCTCCTAGCATAGCCCTTCTCTAAGAGCCACTTTATCCATAGCCCAGCGATAACAGTCTTACCAGTACCTGTAGGCATACAGACTACTGCTCTACCACGAGAAAAAGCCCATTTAGCAGCCTCAAGCTGGTAGTCTCTAGGCTCTATGATGCTCGTCATAAGTGTGCTACTGCCTCCCTCATAACCTCAGCGTAGAGCGTGATAGTGTCATGATACTTTGTCTCTGGGGGCCCAGTATAGATTAAGTGCATTCGGATAGGTAGCCCCTTATCCCTAACCTCACGAACCATAAACCTTGCTAACGCTCTCGCTAGAGGCTTTAGGTCAGGGTACCCTTTCCCCAATGGCACCCTCTTCTTAATAATCCTCCTACCTAGAGCGAAGCCTACAACCTGGCTAAACCTTAGCGATAGGAAGCTCTTACTAAGCTCTAGCCCCCTCTTGAGAATATTGTACCAGAACTCTTCTGTAGCCATCTTATTAGCCTCCTCAAAGGCTCCATGCTCACTAGCCCCAGTTTCAAGCATCCACACGTTCTCAAGCTGTAGTGAGACTATCAGCTTATCCTCTCCAACAATCTCGCGAAGAGCTTTAACCTCATCCCACAATCCTAGCATCCTCCGTGTATAGGGTACCTCAACGCTTATAATCATCCCCTTAGCCTCTTCAGCAAGCTTCTTCAGCACTTCACCAGCGATATCCAAGTCCCTTTGATCCATGTATGCTCTCCACCCTAGGTGGAGGTTGAAAACCTCTGCTCCAGCAAGCCTAGCCCTCCTAACAGCTTCTCTAAGCCCCTTAAGGCTCCTCTCAACAACAATCCTACTCGTAGAGACAACGTTGTAGTATGGTGCATGAGCTGTTATAGTCGTGAAAGCCTTCTTAGCAAACTCCCTATAGGACTCAAAGTAGTCGTCACTACGACCCCTCCTAGCTAGATCGTATGGTGGTATCTCTGTAAGCTTCATACCCAAGGTAGCTGCTAACGTAAGCTTGCTAAGACCATTATACGTGCCCCAGTCAAAGAGTATCATACGTGGCCACCCCACCCATAGTATTAGGGTTAGGCTAGGCCTAGAAATAGAGTATGTTGCTCAACCCATAACTCCAACAGCTTTAATAATCCCCCATCACCTACACGAAAACCAGTGGAGACGGGCTGAGGATGGGACTAGGCGGGGAGCGCGAGTACAGACATCCTATAAGAGGCCACCCCTCCTCCAGGAAGCGCATCGCAGACTCCTAGCTCTAAGCTATGTGGCCTCTAGGGGGATAGACCTAGTAGAGGAGGGGCTAAAATCGCTAGGTGAGAGACTACTAGAGGAGTCCATAAGAGATCTCGTAGCAGTAGCACTAACAATGTACTATGAGTGGAGGAGGCAACGTGGCGGCGAGACAACAACTAGGATACTGGTATCGAGGATAGTTAGGGAGTATAGGAGGCGTGAGCCAGGATGGACTAGAAGGCTAAGAAGACTAGTAAGAGAGCTTGTTGAGGAAGCTCAGAGAATAGCATGCTCAGCGCCAGAAAGGGCCGGCACCACATAGCCTATACTTCGGCAATCCTGGCCCTCATCACAGCTCAAACCTCCACCACGTTTTATTGTATAGGCTAGTAAACACCCTCAACAAGCTATCCTCCAGCCCTAAAGCCTTTCCACCCTATAGGGAGGACTAAGGCTGCGTAATGTGCAGCTCTATAGTGTGTCGTCTTTTTTATCCTCTTAGTAGCTTAAGGCTTGTAGAGGTTAGCAGTATAGTGGTGCACCCTTATGTGCCGCTATGAAGGTGGTAGGCTAAACTACGTTCTAAGCTTGCTAGAAGAGTTGTTAGAGGGTGAGGAATACTACCATCATGGCGAAGTACTGAATAGTGATGGTAGGAAGCTACTTGAGAAGATACTCTCAATGCTTCTACGAGACTATCCAGAGCTTAAGGCTATGGCTAGAAGGGTTAGGAGGGGGTCTACGAGGAGGGATGTAGCAAAACTGTTTGAGCGTGTTCTATCAATCTGCGAGCCTGATCTCACTAGCTAATAGCTATGCGTGTTTCGCAAGTATCTCAGACTCATACCAGCTTCTAGTCATCCTACGTGTTGCTGAGGCTAGTAGCTTAGCAGCGTTTACAGCATCGCTGAGACTTAGTAGCTCTACTGGGCTATGGATATACCTTGTAGGTATTGATATAACGCCAGCAGGTACGCCTTCACCCGTAAACGCTATTGCAGTAGCGTCAGTTGTGCCTCCAGTAAGTACCTCAAGCTGGTAGGGTATGCCCTCGCTCCTCGCAGTATCTATGAGTAGCCTTAAAATCTTTGGATGAGCTATAAGCCCACTAGCATACCTACCATCAACAACCTTTATCGCAGGCCCTCGACCAACATAGACAACCCTATCCTGCTCCTCAACACCAGGAACATCATTAGCTGTTGTCACGTCAATAGCTAGAGCAGCATCAGGCTTCACCTGCTCAGCGACAATCCTAGCACCCTTAAGCCCAACTTCCTCCTGTACAGTAGCAACAGCGTATACAGTAGCCTCGCAGTCTTCAAGAAGCCTTAGAGCCCAAAGCATAACCGCGACCCCAACTCGATCATCAAAAGCTTTACCAGTAACTCTATCTCCTTGAAGCCTCACAGCCTCCCTATCAAGGTCGACGGGCAGGCCAACTCTAACACCAATTCTCTCAGCCTCCTCACGACTAGAGACACCAATATCTACGAAGAGCTTCTGTAATGGTATAACCTGCTTCTGCTCCTCTGGGGTCATGAGGTGTGGAGGCTTACACCCAATAACACCCCTAATGATCCTACCATCATCAAGCTTAATCCTAACCCTCTCACCTGGCAGAATCCTATCACTCCAACCCCCTACAGGAGCTAGGAAGATAAAGCCATCCTTATCAATAGCCCTAATCATAAACCCTATCTCATCCATATGAGCAGCCCAAAGCACTCTAATACCATTCCTAGAGCCCCTACGAACACCAATAACATTCCCCCACTTATCCACCCTCACCTCGTCAACAAGGCTCTTAAGCTCGTCAATGATGATCCCTCTAACCTCATCCTCGTAGCCAGAAACACCAAAGGCGTCTGCAAGCCTCTTAAGCAGTAGGAAGAACTCATCAAAACTACTCAAAGCCCTAAAACACCCCTCTCACTCACATACATGTAGCCTTCAAACCTAAAGCCCTAGAGTATAAAAGCATTTTAACTAGGATCAGCAGTGGAGCATCTCTCCTAGACCTCTAGGTGATGTTTACCGAACAGTATAGAACCTGCTTCGAGCCAAAGATTCACCTATTAAACGCATATAGATCTCGATAGGTTCTATCAGTGTCTAATTAGCTAATTAATTTCGTTTTTTTTT
>CAZTPV010000089.1:0-7017 GCA_964615085.1 uncultured Desulfurococcales archaeon | reverse complement strand
TGGCTCCACAGCCGCCAAAGAGTATAAACTTCCTTACACCAGTAGCTACCAAGAGTTCCATAGCCATTACGGCTGCTGGAGCACCAATGTATATCCTATAAACACATATCCTAGTATCACCATATCTGCCTCTAACACCTTTCACCACCGGTATCTTGAGCTTAGCCTCCTCCACAGCATCCTCAAGAAACTTCTTAGCATACTCTAGAGGCCTAGTCCAAGCTACAAAGAGACATCTATCACAGGAAGCTTTGAAACCATCTATTTCAGTCCATGCCCTTGGAGTAATAACAGGTTCCTCAAGACCAGGCGTTATCATTCCCTGAAGCCCTATTAATAATATTGAATGCTGAAGGGTAATATAACATTAACTTTCTATTGAAGTTAAACGCCTATAATACCTAATAACGCCGAACTATAAGCCTCTTGTATTTACAACTTTTTGCAGAAGTGTTACACATAAGATAGTGTTAGAGCTTTCCTTTACTTGTAATGCTTGGTGTAAGGTGGGCTTTCTTGGGCTATCTTTGGACCATATTCATGGGGTATGCTTCAGCTTTGGTATTATTTTGTGAATAGATATAGATTTCCTACGGTCTTTCTTTTCTTTAAATACTTTTCTTAGTGCCTCTTCAAGATACTTAATGAAGATCTGGAAAACTGTTTCTCTCTTTCATTCTTTTTATATGAAGATTACTTGAATCTAATGAGTATGCTGTTTTCACTTGGGATGCCAATTAATATGTGTGGGTTTGGTAAGGGGAACGAGTATGATTCCATACTTTGCTAGTATAGGTTCTAGGATTTTCGCTGCTCTATCTGAGACGTGGACTTTCTGTCCTTTCAACCATCTCAACTATCTTTAATGCTATTCTTCCTGCGAACTCCCTGTCACTTCCTAGCCTGAATATTCTCTTCATTCCCCCTGAAAGCTTATCAATTTCTTCCTTACTAATAACATGTTTAGACATGATTATACTCATACGGGAACCCCGCTTAAGAAGGGGTTCGGGTTTAAAATAAGTCAGGAGAAGGCTCTTAAGTTAAGTAAAATCAAACAGTATAAGAGAAATTCAGGGTTTGCGGTAGAGAACAAGTGTAACATATTCCTTCTCTATCTCATTTAACCTTTCATTTATTTCTTCATCTTTCGATCCATAACTTTTCTTTATCCTCTCAACCTCATTATCGATAAGCTCCTTAGCCATAGTAATAGTGAGGCGTAGTCCCGCATAATCCATTTGAGGACTCTGATGTCGTAGAGTTTCTCCTCTTTCTGCTTGGGTAGGGTGTAAGTTACGTATAGGGATTCTTTATCTGCTTTAGCATACACAGCTATCACGTGCGGCTTCGACTCTATAAAGCTGAACTACTGGGGTGGAATTACCATCACAAGCACTCCTCTAGGATAGGCAAGTAAGGTTAAGTCTATTTCATGTATATCAGTTGGTCTAAGCGAGTTCATAGAGTTCCTCCAGCCCGAGGAGGTCGTTACACTAATCTTCTATAAAGTACCTGAAGCTGCAACGCAACAATAAAGCCTCTTTCAGCTCTAAGCCTCCTTCTTAACACTACCTACATCACCATTCTATTGTATGATATGTAAGAATTGCAAGAGTGTAAAATTTGTGAGAATGGTGCGGGAGTTTCTGCTCTGCGTGTGGGTGCGTGCTCTAGGGACTCTTACATTCTTACATCTTCAGAGCGATGATAGAGGAAAAAGGTGTTCATGCTGGCGATATGTAAGAATTCGTCCCTAGGTGTGTAAGAATCTGAACAGGCTAGCGTGGGAATGAACAGTTCTATCTCTACGTTAAAATACTGTGTAGCGTGTTACCTGTTCTCGAAGCGAGGCTACTATATATGTCGCAATGTATGTTGCTAGTCCTAATGGCATGGAGGCTAACATGTTTAGGAGCAAGCCCCATACGAAGGCCAGAGGTATTTGAACGCTATTGAATATATATTGCGCAAACTGATCAGTTGATGAAATGGTGGTAGGCATAGCCCATGTATGTACATTTACGGATCCTAGTAATGAGGTAATAGCTGCTATAGCACCTACCACTGACGCGACTACCCCAAGGCCTTTAAGAGGCTCAATAAGCTCTTCAGCATAGCGTCTACCCAGCACAACTGAGGTCAGCACCGATAGTATACAGGATGTAATTATCACTATTTCCTCCACGCTACCACCTCTACGTGTGTATTGTATCCTATGCTCACTTATATTCACACACCCTGTCGCGCTCCATAGAACCACGTCTGTTGCTAAGAGATAATGGAAGCCACGCGGAGGCTTGAGAAATTCTTCCACGGATTTCCTATGTAGCTAAAGCTTTATTTTAATGGTGTTGGAGAAACATATTAGAGCAAGCAGCTTACGGGAAGGTGTAAATGAGTAGGTACGTAACAAATTTCGTCAAAGTGCTTCCCGATAAAGACTCTATTGAAGTTTATAGAATAGCTGATAAAATGAACTTAGGAGTGTTAGCTGGAGTGATCAATAGGTACGCTGAAGGCTTAGTGGCTTCATTCCTTTCTACAGACTATGACGAACTAAAGGCAGGTGTATACGTAACCAGTATAGACGATCACCTTAGCAAGGAAGATGTGGAAACAGAGGTCGAAAGCGCTTTAGAGAGGTATCGAGAAGAGCGAGTAGTCGAAGGTTTTCCTGTAGATGAGGCTCTGAACATTAATAACCTCTCAATAGAACTCGTTCCCAATATTCCGTCTACAGCCTACGTGGTAACCAATCTACTAAATAACTTTCTGAACAAGATAGTGCCGATGGAGCTTCGATGTCCACGAAGACCTGGTGAAAGGCTTGCTATCTGTCTAGACATGGATTTCCTTGAAAGAGAATTCTGGAGTCAAGAAATAATCGATAGGGATGAAAGATTCTTAGACTTTTGCAACGACTATTCCAGTCTATGTAGGGATACCGGGGGCGGATGCTCTAAGTTCTTTAAAGTTGTTAAGTGTATAACCATGAGATTTCAGCATGTAGTTTCTGATCGAGAAGAGATTTACTTGGTTTTACATCACTATTATAGGAGGCTAAGTAATCTCAACCTGAAATTAGTGATAGATTATATGAAAAATAACCGTATAGATTTGGACAGTCTCCTAGGTGTGCGTGTAAACTACAGAGTTAGTGAAGGTAGTACTCGGGTATGTAAAATAGCTTCCATTAACGATAATAGACTGGTGTTAAAGTGTGAGAAAGGGGAAGTTTGCATAGATATTAGCGAACTTCTTGACGACGCCTCCATAGCTGTGAATCCAACTTATAGTCAATCTAGAAGGTTTATTAGTGAATACTTATGTAGGGAGTTCGATAAGCACAGAGATCTTAACAGACTCTATCCTAGTGAATACTTCTCTGCTCTTGAGAACGATATTGAGATTGTTAGAAGGATTATCGGTAAGCTATGTATTAGCGGGGTGTGCTTCTCCATTGATAGAAGGCTTAAGAGGGTGTGGTGAAGGCTTTTGAGACTGTACACTATATTTAAACCTACTGATTTCAAGTTTAGGTTTGCTAGTGGTACATCTGTAAATGCTTACAACATCGTAAACCTAGAACCGCTTTCCCACTCCCCAATTTATGGAGGAGATGCTGAAGGTGTAAATAAATATGAATTGATATTAATCCTATATCAGCGGGACAAAGCAGAACTAGCTAAGAAGCTACTAGAAGATCTGAAGAACGGTCTTCGCGAAAATAAGAAGATATTTCCCGGATTTAATCAAGCCCTCAAAACGGATATTAAAATAGATGCAACCTCATTTAGCAGTTACGACCCCAACGAGATATATGACACATACATACAACACGGTTCACCAGATAAGGTATTTCCCTTAATAGTGCTTCCCAAAGTTAATAGAAGCATATACGATAGCATATACTATAGGACTAAGGCTAGGTTCTTAGCTGGTGACGTCCCAAGTCAAGTGGTCACTGAGGATTTAATAATGGATGAAGCTAGGTACAGATGGTCCCTCTTATCAATCTCTATACAGATTTTTGCTAAGATGGGTGGTGTACCTTATGCCCTTGATAGAAGTGTAATGAGGGTAGAGGATCCTTCAAGCACATCAATAACGATAATGGGTTTAGGGATCTCAGCACACCCTCTCCACAGAAAGCGTGGCGTAGGATTCGTCACACTCTTTGATCATAATGGTGTATGGAACTTCATGGACTCCAGAGTCTTGTCCATGGATAAGCAGGAGGATATGAGTGATAAGATCGCAGAACTCTTAGAAAGGAGTATTAGTAAAACACTAAGCACAAGCTCGAAAGAGTATAACATACTAATAATTCATTATTCTGGGAAGGAGATCGGGAGGAGAGAAGAGGAGGCCGTTAGGAATGCTATCAAGAACGCAGAGTCTATGAACAAGTTTGCAGCTGTGTATGTGCTTAAAATCAGAGATTCTGACATCGTAGTTGGTCACAAAGATGGTCCTCATAAGGCTAAGGACGGAACAATTACTTGGTACCCACCAGTAGGAGCAGCTTTCCAACTAAAGCCTGACGTATACGCTATGGTTACAACAGGATATTTCGATTTAAGCGAAGGTACAAGTAAAAGCAGAATCAAGTCCAACATCTACGGAGGCTTGCCAACAATAAAGATAGTCGCCAGGCATAGAGAAGCAGAGATCTCGAATTACGAGTTCAATATAAGTGACAGGGATTTACTTTCGACAGTTTTCGGTATGTGTAGACTTAATTATGTTGCTATAGGTAACCCTGTGTCTAAGGAACCTGTCACAGTAAGGTATTCAAGGGAAATAGCATGGATTACTCTTAGATTAATGGAGAACCGTGTTGATGTAAGCAAATTAAGTAGAATTAGGTATGTTATGTGGTTTCTATGAAGACCATATGATTCTTGCAAGGCTTTCTATTCTAAAAGATTTTAAGTGTTTAATTCTTTTCTCTATTTCGTTAAGTTTTCCTTTATAGTATTTTTCTGCTAATTTCAGTAAGTAGGATGACAAAGGCAGTATTGCAAGGACAACCCCTTGTAATCCAATATATAGTGTTGCAGCAGCTCCTAATAGCAATCCTCCTAGAAGAGGCCAATAAACGATGGCCTTCTTGTATACGTTCTCAGCTTCCTCGGCATATATATGAAACTTCTTTTGAGCATTTAGTATTTTATTTATTTTTTCTTCGACATTGTTCTTCTTTATTTCTAGTTCATGTATTTCTTCGTACACATGTTTTAATCTATCTGATTCCCTTTCTGCAATACCTAGTAGGAACGCATATATAGGCGAGAACTCCTCAGTCATAAACAGGTTATACCCTTCTATTAGCTCCTCATCTACAGGTATGAACCCAACTCTACACATTTTTTCGATAGAACGAATCTTCCTGTATCCATGCTCTAGGTTAGGCTCAAGATTACTAATTATTAGATCCCTGAAGAGGCAGCTCCATCCATCACCTTCAACGCAATTAACCTTGTTCAGTTTAGCTATGAGAACCTCTAAGTGATACTCCAAGATATTTTTATGGATATCTTTATCGAGCCCCCGCAGCGTATCGAATAACTCTATAACCTCTCCTATTATTTTTAGCGATACCTCCTCATTTCTGTCAAATACACTGGAGTTATCCATGTGTATCTTTGAAAGTCTTCTGTAAAGGGCTTTAGCTAAATCGAGGTTGCCTCTATGGAATAGCACATAGTAAGTTAGTAGCATGTATGGGTAGAACGGTTTAGCTATGACTATGTGTCTGGGTAACTCTCTAATACCCTCCTTACATACCAGATCAACTAGAGCGTTGTAGAAAGGATCGTCACTTATGCGGTTATTACAAATCTTCTCTCCCTCTTTGCCCAACTGGACAATAACATGATCTAGCAGGTTCCAAGCAGTATAAGGTCTTACATTTATTATAGCATTCATACTGGGTGGGCCCCGGACATGTTCCTTCTACTTACATTTCTTCCTTTTATTAAAATAGTGTAAAGCTCGGAAATAAAGCATTCCTACAGATATTGTTACACCAATCTACCTTACTTATCTCAGATAAATTTTGCACACGCCCACGCCCTGTAGAACCAAGTCGCCCGCCCCGTGCCTATATGGTTTGAGGGGCCGCCATGGTTCTCGTGTAAATACTGTGGATATATTGTAGCTGTACTATAGCTGTGTTGATGTACAGTATTCTCTCATTTAAAAAGAGATTTCACCCTCTTATATGGGGGAGGTATGGTGAGAGCTGGTAGGAGGAGGGATCCGAGACGCAAGTACTCCGCCGCGGAAGTAGTCTACATGTTATATTTGTCTTTGGCTTCCTTATCTTATAATGAAGTGCAGTACTTCGTCAACGACTCCTATACTAGTCGATAACTATGGGTACATATCTAGGAGGCCCTCAGCTTCAGAAGCTCTAGCACCCTCGTAAAGCGGCTGGATGAATACGTTGGAATCTACAAATACGTACTCCTTCATAGAACCTCCCACTCAGCCTCTGCGAGCAACTCCTCTATCTCCTTCTGTGAAGCCTTGCCGAGAATACCCCGGTATTTCCTAAGAATACTCATTCTCTCCTCACCGATTGGGACAAGTATTACAAGCCTCTCCTCGCCCTCCTTCAAGTCTACAGGCTCCAAGGGTTTGAGCACGCCTCCCTCATACCTCACTCTAATAGCTTTAGACAAGCAACAACATCCGTGAATTAAATGTAGCTCCGCACCAATTAGCATTTCCCTCAATAAACAAACTAAGCGTTCCCAAGACTACCAACACTGGTGCCCTCCACGATAATCAGTCATGAAGAGCGTTCCCATTTGATGGTTCCCGCTGGAAACATGGTTTATAATTCTCAGATGGGTCCGCCATGTTCTTCATGGAGTTACTTTAAGCCATGGGATCCTCTTGAAGTCTTCATCAAATGTTAGGGTCGTGTTTACCTTCGTAATGTCTGCAGGTGAACGGTAGGAGAAGTGGCGATATCACTGTGTATTGTGGGTGTCATTCAAGAGT
>CAZTPV010000088.1:0-3580 GCA_964615085.1 uncultured Desulfurococcales archaeon | reverse complement strand
CATCTAGAGCGGTTAGGATCAAGCTCAAGCCTTACGCCAAGTTTTAATGCAAGTATTGCAAGTTTTTCGTAGAGGTCGTCACCATCTATTATGAGTGCTCTAGCACCTCTCTTTCTAGCCTTTACCGCTAAGCCTCTATCACGTGTTAATATTAGCCTTTTCTCTCTTAACGCTATCTCAATGATCCTCCAATCCTCAATACTCCTAGCGTAGATAGTATCATAGCCTAGCATTCTAAGCCATCTAGCTACGTCGCCTAGCATCGCATCAACTATGAACTTTAACTCCATTATAGTCAGCACCTACTATGCTTTTACTAAGAGTAATGGAACCAGGCTAATAATTTAGTCTTAAACACCCTAATTAGAGCTAGATGTAGTGGATATGACACCATTTATATACTCCTAACGCGTGGGATAGATCATGGTGTTTGGATTGGCTGAAGACACTAGCAAAAAGCTTCTTGAAGCTGCTGCACCAAACGTATTGGCAAAAGTCATTAAAGAACTCATAGTAGCACTTTCACCGGATCCTACGAGAACACTACAGCAACTACTACAGTTACTACCTGTAAGGCTCCCCCAACCAGTAATTATACCGCCTCTTAGACCAGAAGACTTAGCTGAACGTGTTGCTAAGAGTATAGCAAGTAATGTAGATCCTAAGAGGGCTCTACAGGCACTAGTAAGAGTACATAGAGTTTTAGATGAGTATGGCATACCGTCATCGTGAGTACACGTGTTACACGGGTCGCGTAAATTATGACAGAGCTGCTTGAGAGTATTGAAGCTAAGTTAGGGTTCCCAGTGGAGATTGTAAGTGAGGGTAAGGCGAGAATAGTCATCCCGAGGATGAACCACTATAGGAGACCAGATGGCGTGTTTGAACCTGCCTGGGCACCTGTCTTCTACAATCCACGCATGGCTTTCAACAGGGATATAGCAGTAGTATTTGCGAGAGCTTATAGTAAGTTAAAGGGCTTAGCGAGACTCATAGTTGTTGAGCCTTTAGCAGGTACCGGTGTTAGATCAATAAGATACGCGTTAGAGGCTAACGCAAAAGTATATGCTAGCGATATAGATAGTAAAGCAGTTAAACTAGCTAAAGTGAACATTGAAATAAACAATGTTGATGGCAACGTATTGATCGAAAAGATGGATGCTAATAGCTACATGTATAGGCTTAGAGAAAATGGCGTAAGAGTGGATTTAGTAGACATAGATCCCTTTGGCTCACCCATACCCTTTATTGATGCTGCAGCACAAGTGCTAAAGAACGGCGGCGTGTTAGCTGTAACAGCTACTGATACAGCTCCACTAACGGGAACTTACCCCCATGCTCTTCAGAGGAAATATGATGTCATACCTGGTAGAACAGCCTGGGATAAAGAGCAAGCCGTAAGAATACTTGTAGGGTATATAGCTAGAAGGCTTGCCCACTATGAGTACGCATCTAGAGTATTACTAGCCTACTATGCTGACCACTATGTTAGAGCCTATATTGAGGTAGTTAGAGGAGCTAAGAGAGCCTTAGAGACGCTAAAAGCATTAAGCTACGGAGTATACTGTCCTAGTTGCTGCTTCACAGGGTTTACTAAACAATTCACAGCTAGGTGTCCCTACTGCCACTCACAATTAGTAGTTGTAGGCCCATTATACTCTGGGCCCTTGGGGGATAGAAGCATCCTAGAGAAGATGATAGAAGAGGTTGAGAAAGATGAGTGGATAACTGATAAGAAGAGAGCCTTAAAACTCTTGAACCAGCTTATCGAAGAGATAGACTTGCCTAAACCATACTATAGGCTTGATAGAATATGTAGCGTATTGCGTAGAAATATGCCAAAAGTAGCAGATGTAATAAGTGCTCTTAAGTCTAGAGGGTTTAAAGCTGCAAAAACACACTTTGATCCTCGAGGATTTAAAACTAATGCTCCACATGTAATCGTCGTTAATACTGTACTACAACTTACACTAGTTCGCTAGGTTCCTGAGGGATCTTGCCCGATTTAATCTTGAACTCTATCCACTGGTTTAGCTTATGACACGTTCTAGGATCAAAGAAGCCTCCAACATGACATCTTTCGAGATGAGGGCAAGTAAAACATGGTATTTCAAGTACTGTGTTTAAATTGACTTTGAACTTTACTTGCGGTTTTGCTGGCTTAGCTAATAGTAGTCTGTATGTTCTACGCCCATTGTGGACAACTGGCTCTCTGACAATCAGTCCCTTCTTTAAAAGCCTTAAGGCTATTCTTGATCCTTCACGACTATCTATGCCCAGCATCTTCCATAGCTCATTTTGATATATTCCATCGTTACCTCTACTCTTAATAATCTCTAGAGCTTTTTGTTCAAGCTCACTTAATCTTGATCCACTACTTGAACCACCTATTATAGAGGCCATTACCCTCAACCCTTCCTCTAGAGAGGACTTTACTAAGACAATAGTCTTAGCTCATGACCTAGGAGTTATATCGCCTCCTAGAATATTTCTAGTAGGGGACGACTTATTATCCTTAGCTGTCTATTATTGCTAGTACTAGACGGGTGCTTAGGTGTGAAAACAATTCCTTAAACGTGTTTTACAAGCTAACTTCTATGTAGAAATTATCAACTATATCCCTATACCTGTTTCTTATGGTTGCATCAGTAACGTTGACAGCTCTCGCAACTTGGCTTTGATTCCTCTTACAGTCCATTAGTATGCTTGCGAGATAAACAGCTGCTGCAGCTAGGGCATGTGGAGGCTTACCTTGAGCAATACCAGTGACCTCAAGGTGTCTTAGAAGCCTTAGTGCTAGTGTCTCAACTTGTTGTGGTAGATTAAGTTTAGATACTATTGAGGGGACATAGTCTATGGACTTAGGGGGCCTTGTGACTTTAAGCTTTAGCCTTTGAACTAAGCTCCTATAGGCTGCCCATACGTCATCAACTCTCACGCCTACTATTCGTGCAGCCTCACGAAACGATAAAGCTGTGTACCTTGTAATCCTACTTGCTGCGACAAGAGCAGCGGCTAGGTATGCTCCTCGGGTATTCTTCTTCAGTAAACCCATATCGTGTAACTCTCTAACTAGTTTTGCAAACTCCTCAGCAACGTATTGTGGAACATTAGCTCTTCGAGCAATAGCGTTAGCTTCTTGGAGGACACTTATTAGTGCGTGATAGCCATGCTTTCTAACCTTAGCTTGAAGCCTTGCAAGCTTAAGTGCACGTTCATCTCTACCTCTAATAAAAGTTGTAGTGCCATAGTCATGTATTGCTAGGGATCTTGGAGGCCCAACACGCTGCTTCACAATCTTGTCCTCCGGACTATAGATTCTGTACTCTGGCCCGGTATCTATGGGTAGATCCTCTATCACTAAACCACATCTTGAGCACACGAGACTACCATCACTAAGTCTTTTAAAGTACTCGGAACCCGCACCACACTTTGGACATTTCAAAACTATCTCCCTCGCGAGCTTCTACTTCTGCGGCCCCGCCCCCTACCTCCACCTCTTCTTCTAGGTCTCGGAACCTCATAGTACAGTTTATCACCAGGCTTTACCACCGATAAGTACTCGAGTTTATCTGGCTTT
>CAZTPV010000087.1:0-3106 GCA_964615085.1 uncultured Desulfurococcales archaeon | reverse complement strand
CCGGAGGCTGGCACCTGCATCGCTTTGTCCCATGTTGAAAGCCACTGTTTGGGACAATACTGGCAAGCTTTTATACCTGTTACTTAGATGCATGGGACGATAAGCTCGAAACAGCACTTTCTCATCGCCAGATTCCTCATTAGTGTCATTGTTAGTGCTCTACGAGGGCCTCCTATAACCCTTGGACACCATAGTTTATAGTTGAAATATAGCTATAACATTATGTTGCTCTTCTGTATGTATTATGTATTGTTTACATGTAATAACCATATGGAGTGTCTGATAAACTAGAACGATGCTTTACCTTATCGGTAGATTCACCCTGCACCAAGACTTCTTAACGCTCTTCTTAGTATTCTTAATGCTTCTAGGCATCGTTTTAACAGTATTTCTGAGTTTCTCTGCCATCCACTTGGGCTTTCAACGGGGAAATCTATACCGAGCTCTATCATTATCTCTTGCTTCATTAAGAGATGGTCTATGATAGGGAGGAAGCTTGTTCCTCAAATTAACTTTAAGAAATTCCAATGCCCCATAGACCGATGTATAAGTGCTAGTACTTTTATATCAATATTGAGAGATTAGGCTGCTATTGGGAGTTGATTCGTGACTAACACTAGCTGTCTACTTGAGGATAGCTGCTTTGGTCCTTTAGGCTCGCTAGAGGCCTTCACTAACTGGCTTCAGGGCCTAGGCGGCCTCAGGATATTCTGGGCAAAACCCGTAGAGAAAATCGAAGTAGTCTCAGATAAGCCGCTTATAGTGAAGGTGCTGTGGCGAGTAAGAAGAAGGCCTAGGCAATCACTAATAGTGGTAACGAATTATGCGAGTGAGCTCGGCAAGACGATCAAAGAAGCCTTTGGCCCCATTAATGCATTCGATAATACTCAAACAAGCTACATACTCATCACGGAATCAGAAATACCGGCAGAGCTCTACGATAGAAGAAGCGTCGTATACATCTACTCAACCAAAGATAGCGGGCTGCTAGAGCCCAACTGGAGTGTAGATGTTGAAATCCACGAGTACGAGTACCACAACTTAACAAGTGACCTACTCGAAGAGCTTAGAAGCATACAGGAGGAGAGCTGGGGATTCTACATACCACCATTAGAAAACGATGTAGTATTCATCGCAAGACTCAACAATGAGGCTATTGCTTCAGCATACTACAACCCTCTTAGCAGCAATATCGACTATGGTATTCATATAGTTAGAAGACTATGGAGAAGGCGTGTTGGGACAAGAGTACTGCACGAGGTACTCTCATATGCTAAGCAGTTAGGGAGAAGCTGGGTAAGCGTAGTGCGAGTGCTCCGAGGGAGGAAACCTTCAGCATCCGATAGGAGGGCAATTTCCTTCTACGAGGCAAACAACCCACAAGCAAAACTCAACGTATACCGCCTTTCAATCTCGGTTTAACATATCCCAAACCCCTAACCCATTTTCGACCACACCAAGATAGGAAGCACTAACTTGGCAAGGTCGACAGGGAATGGGAGAAGAGGTTCAGGAGTGAAATATACGAAGCTGTTAAGGAGCAAGGTGTGAGGGTGTGTAGTGAAGGCCTAGATGTGATCATCATGACACCAAGCATGATGGCCAGGTTAGCGAGAGAGGCTGACGCACACTCGCTAGCTAACGCTATAGAGGTCTTCACGAAGTTTATCCAGGGCAAGAAATGAGAGCAGGTGATGCTAGGCAGGTGCAACCTTAATAAGGCTCGATAGAGCTACACTATAGTGAGCAATGGCAGGCCGCCGCTGAGCGATGCAGCCCTAGAGCAATGAGGCAGCGGCTCTAGATAATCCAGAGGGTGTGCGGTGGTGAATGTGATGACGTCATCTAAGGGGTCTAAGGTTTGGGTTGAGGTTGAGGTGGAGGTTCCAGAGGGTGACGGAGAGGGCTCGTACCGGGAGGAGTTCCGCAGAGAGCTGGCGAGGAGAATTCTGAACATACTGCTTGACCGGGATACTCTTCCAGCTCGGGAGGCTATCGAGGAGGTTCTACGGGAGAAGAAAGGAGAAGGAGAGGCATAGCCTCATCATTCTCGAAAGGCTTCCTGGGGCTAGGGAGTCGCCAGAGGTTCGTATTGAGGGTTCCGCTAGGCGTGATCTGAGACGGCTACCTAGGGAGGTCGTTGAGTGGGTCCTAGAGGCTGTGGAGGAGCTATCGCGTAACCCCTTCATCGGGGAAAGGCTTCGCCTCCCCGCGAGCCTAAGGGGCTTATACTGCTTTAAGCTTAGGAAGGGAGACTATCGTCTAATCTACTGCTACGTTCCGCAACGCGACACCGTCTACATAGTAGCTGTAGGACATCGAGACGAGATATACGAGAGGTTTAAGAGACGGATAGGATGAGCAAACAACATGCACTACTGTTCGTAGTACTTGGCGTCTCCGGATTCCGTACCTTTCTCTATACACTTCTCCCACACAGCTAGGAAGTGTTCGAAACCCTCATTCCACCCCAGGATTGCGCCCACAAAGGATATGCTGAGCATTCACTTCAAGTCCTCCGGAGCTCCTGGGCAACGAGCTTTTAACAACACATTCTTCAGATGCCCATCATCCTTGGCAATGCCGAGTACCTCTGGAGCGAGGCTATGGTCTATGATTCCATCCTCCCTCATCATGCCTAGGACCCTTAGTCTCTCCCTTACCGTGACGAGCCCTCTCGGACTCCTCCCTCAATAGGAGCTTCAACAAGGGTATAATCCTGATGTTTTCAATATGCTCCAGGGAGATGAAACGCGGGAGAAGGCTTATAGAAGCTGCCTCCTGTTGCTGGCGAGATTTGTATGTGTGGCGGGCCCGCCGGGATTTGACTCTTGGGACCTCCGGCTCCGAAGGCTGGCACTTATAAGTAAATGTCCCAAGAGTCAATAATATACTGGGACAGATAGGTAGAGTTTTCATACCTATTATCTAGACGCTTGGGACAATGGCTTTGGACTACAGAAAGCTATGTGTAGATGAGCTACATAGCGGCTTAGTAAGCTAGTAATGAGATGAAATTAAAAGCAGTCATGGGAGACAACCTAGGTACAAAGTTACGATTAGCTAATTCTTAATGAGAAAATGACAAATTGAGGTATTTTAAGAT
>CAZTPV010000086.1:0-5641 GCA_964615085.1 uncultured Desulfurococcales archaeon | reverse complement strand
GTAGGGTCTTCATACTAGGTAGGCCTCCAGGACACCATGCTGGTGTGGATGGAGCAGCTATGGGTGCTCCAACTCTAGGCTTCTGCATATTTAATGCTAGTGCTCTAGCCGCTCTACTGCTGGCAGATGTTTATGGTAGATGCCTTGTAGTTGACTTTGACTTGCATCATGGTAATGGAACTCAAGAGATAGTGTATGGTGATAAGAGAATAGTACACCTAGACCTTCATCAAGACCCCTCAACAATATACCCTGGTACTGGATGGCCCTGGCAGCTTGGTGAAGGGGATGCTAGAGGGACTAAGATAAACATAGTCATACCTCCAGGCTGCGGTGATGACTGCTACGAGGAGGCTATTACAGCTTCTCTAGACCTGCTAGAAGATTTAGGGTATAGAAGCTTTAACGCAGTAGTGTTCAGTGCTGGCTTTGACGCTTACCATGGCGATGGACTTACAGCATCCATGCGGGTTACAAGCTACGGCTTTCACACTATTGCTAGACTCGTACTTGAGAGGTTTAAGCCAAGTATAGCCTTAGCTGTACTTGAAGGTGGTTACACTCTTGGGCTAGTGAGAGGTCTACCAGCGTTCTTAGCAGCGCTCATAGGCTTAGACGATCCTGTACGCGATGAGAAGACAAAGTCTAGTACAGCTAGTCTTGAGGCTGTTAGAGAAGCTGTTAATAGGGTTAGGAGGGAGCTTGGCCTATGAAAAACCAGGGTAAGGTTAAAGTAGGCCTCTAAGCTTCATAGCCTCAACAACCTTCCTAACCGCTAGAGCGTAGGCTGCATCTCTCATAGGCTTCCCATAGGGAGCGAACTCCTTCTCCCAGAACTCGTAGACGAGTCTAGTATTCTCAGCCATCTTATACTCTAGCTTGCTCTTAGCCTCCTCCTCCGTTAGCCAGCCACCCATCCTATTATTAACCCACTCTATATGGCTACATATTACTCCACCAGCATTAGCTAGGATGTCTGGTACAACTACAACGCCACGCTTCGCAAGCTTGAGGTCTGCTTCAGCTGTTGTTGGGCCATTAGCACCCTCAACAATGAGCTTAGCCTTAACTCTATCAACATTCTCCTCGGTTATCACATCCTCTATTGCTGCTGGGACAAGGATATCTACATTAAGCTCTAGTAGCTCTTCATTTGTTATCCTTCTCTCAGCCTTATCATAGTTTATGACACTACCTGTTCTAGCTTTAACAGCTCTAACCTCTTCAGGGTTTAAGCCTTTACTCAGGTATATCCCTCCCTTACTATCGCTTACAGCTACTATGATAGCACCCATATCATGTAGGAACTTAGCCGCCCAGAACCCAACATTGCCAAAGCCCTGAACAGCAACAGTCTTACCTTCAACGCCACCCCAAAGCTTTTTAGCAACCTCTCTTGCTGCCACAGCTACGCCAAAGCCAGTAGCAATTTCTCTAGTCTTAAGTCCTCCTAATGCTACAGGTTTACCCGTTATAACACCCATATGGTGTACTCCAGTAATCCTGTACCATTCATCCATCATCCACGCCATGATCTGTGGATTAGTATATACGTCTGGAGCCGGTATGTCTATATCTGGTCCAATGTATTTTGCCAGCATCCTTATATAGCCACGACTAAGCTGTTCAAGCTCGTAGGGTGTAAGCTGGTGAGGATCTACTCTAACACCACCCTTACCACCACCATAGGGTATACCTGCTAAAGCATTCTTCCACGTCATCATCATTGACAACGCTATAACCTCCTCCATGGTGACTTCAGGGTGGTATCTTATACCACCCTTGTAGGGTCCTAGAGCACTATTATGCTGGCTTCTCCACCCAATGAAGTACCTTACACTCCCATCTCTCATTCGAACTGGTATCTTCACTTGGATAACTCTTTCAGGCTCTGCTAGAGCCTCGTAAACCTCCTTACCGTAACCAAGGTTATCTACAGCTCTTTTAAGGATCTTAAGCGCCTCCTCTAGAAGACGTTTAGATTGTTCAGACAAGAACTCCTTCACCCTCCAAGCTAGGTAACTGTATAGGCTGTGGGGGCTTTCAAGATATCGTAGAGGGTGGGCTTCTCGTTGGAGCAGTATAGTGGGATTGTAGAGGGAACAATAGTAGTAATAGACCTTGACCGCTTTAGCGAAGTGGTTAGGGATAGAGGGTGGAGCGAGTATAAGCCAAACCCAGCTACAGGACTCTTAACACAACTTGTTGAGAGGCTTGTAGCTAAGTGGAGAGCAGTAGTAGTCTATGGGTTGGATCCAGAGCGAGGAACCGAGGAGGTTGTATTGGAGATCCCTCTCGTTGAGCCAGAGGAGCTTAGAAGTGATCTAGAAGAACTAAAGAGGGAGATTAACCGTCTAGGCGTAGGGGTTACAATCGTAGCTGTTAAAGGTTTCGTAGGCCTTAAGCCTGCTAAAAACCGTAGGGAAGCCTACTACGGTACTCCATCAAGAAGACTGGCATGGAAGCTTCTACGAGAGGCTAAGAGGAGGGGTGGTAATACGCTAGTTATATACTAGTCGAACAATCTTCTACGTAGGATAGATTTTTAGTAGCCTGCAACTTCTAACTAGCGTGGCTGGAAGCTATGAAGCTTGAAGAATATGTTGAGAAATGGGTTAAGGGGGAGTCAGAGGAGGTTACTGAGTACCTAGCAGCAGCAATTATAGCTGAAGAGCAAGGACTCATAGAGGTAGCAGAAGCACTAAAGATGATAGCACTCGAGGAAGCATACCATGGTGCAAAAGCACTAGTACAGGCAGGGAAAATTAAGGACTTAAAGAAGTTCATATCTGAGAGGATAAAGTGTGAGAAAGAAGCTGCTAGGATAAGGCATGAAGAGGCATCACATCACGATGAGCCTTGGAAGACGCTATTCGAGTACACTGCTAGGGATGAGGAGAGGCATGCTAGAATCCTAGAGGGGCTACTAAAGAAGTTAAGCTAATAGTGCACTTCAACCCAAGCTGAACCTCCAAGCCATACTCTAACAATATTTGGCTTAAACCCCTTTTCTTCAAGCTTCCTAGAAACCCATAAGGCTATAACCTCTCCCGTAGCATCTTCAACTCCTAGGACAGCGTTAACGAGATTATGGTCAAGAGGCTTTAAGATCTCAATGAGGTTGTTACGGAGGTCCTCTAGGTCTAAAGGCATAGGTAGCCTCCAGTCTTCAGGCTTAACACAAACGTCTACACGTAGATCATGTCCATGAAGATTGTAGCCACGTATCCTTAGTGCAACAGAAACTGTATGTGAAGCACACAGGAGTAGTTGAGGCATTAAGAATCGCCCACGAGTTGTTGAGGAAAGTATTTTGTGGGTGAAGGAGAAAAAGAGTGTGCTAGGACTCAAGTAGGCTCTTAAGGGTTTTAGTGAACTTCTCCCACCATTCTCTAGCTGCTCCTCTATAGTCTTCTGCAAACCTTCTAACCCACTCCTCATTACCCATCTCGGCTGCAATGGTTGAGATTATGTCTATAGTCTTCCTTGACTCCCAGAACACTGGCGCTGCACCAGCCTTCTCCTGATACTCTATAATCTTCTTGTATGTCTTCTTTGCATGCTTCTCTAGGTCTACGTTGACACCCCATATCTCACGGTATAGTAGGCTTAGCATTTTCTCAGCCCATCCACGATGGAATCTACAGAAGCCAGCATTGTCTATAAGGTACTCCCATAGTGCTCTCTTGAGGCTTGATTCAGCAAAGTGTTCTGGATCGCTAAATGTTGGAGTATAGTTGGTCCAATATCTCCCTAGTATGTAGAGTGGTGCTATCATGCCAGGAGTCCAGTAGTAGTTTGGCGTCATGTAGCCTTCCTCACCATAAGCAGCATATACTGCTACGTCCTGGAAGCCTATAGCGTACATCTTCGTACGGTACGCGTACTTCTTGTTGAGCATTCTTGCCGTACTCCTTATACCATGCCTTGCAATGTGCTCGATGATCTCATTACCACCTCTAATAAGCATTTCAATTATCCTTACTGCTAGTCTAGCGTTACGTTTACTATGCTCCTCAACATCGTATGCGATAGGGTCAAAGTATGGTCTAGCCTCTAGACCTAGCTCCCTAGGGCTTAGTAGACCCCTGTGGAGTAGGTCGAAGAGCCATGATATCACATGACCTAGTTCTATAACGTCAAAGCCGTAGTCGTCTACTAGCTCTACTAGGTCTGCTGCATCCTCAAGACTCAGAACACCAATCATTGGCCCCATGCCGTTGAATGGCTCATAATCGACTTTTACTCCTCTCCAAACCTTCTTGCACACAACAGGGCATGGTTCACCACAATTGTACCATGGCCTCTTACCAGACTTGAATACTTCGTCTTGGAATGGTTTCCAGAAGTACTTTAGAACCTTCTCGAGTATTGCTGCCCTAATAGCCTTGGAGTAGTATATGGTGTTGTAGCCGAACATGGGCACTAGCTCTCTATAATGTACGTAGTTTACTCCAAATGTCCCACCAGTACCGAGATGCGAGTCAAACCTATACTTCCTAGTTGTAGCCATCAGTACTTCAGTGTATCGTTTACCGTGAACCTTCTCAGCTATGGAGTCTAGAAGGCTTATGTCACCTAGCTTAGGGTTCTCAGACATAGGCGAATACTTGCCGCCAAAGACTATCGCCGCTATACCATGAGCATGGTAGAGTACTGAGCCACCACCACCTCTAGCAGCTGAATCTATAGCTCCAGGCCTAATACGCTTAGTTTTAGGGTCGGCGTCGAGCGAGAATAAGGCTCCCATGATAGTCTTAACTGCTGCTGGCCCAACAACTATTGACCTAGCGTTGTACTCCTTAAAGTAGTCCTCATAGGTGTCTAGAAGATATAATGTTAATGCTCTAACACCTATAGCACCCTTATAGCCCTCGTAAACCTCCCATAATGTTTCCTCACCTATCCTCTCAACCTTAATCTCCTTAACACCCTTCTCATCGCCAAAGACTAGTAGCACTGAAGGTTCGTCAGCACGACCCTCAATAGCTAGTGCATGTAGTCCCGTGCCTACAAACCGGTATGCAGCACCACCCATAGCGCTTACATGTAGCCCTCTTGTTATCGGGCTCCTAAAGACGGCTACTAGTCTGTGACATCCTATAATCCTACCTCCAGCAAAGACTCCTCTCCCTATAACCATTACATTTCTAGCACTAAACACGTCGTGCTTCCAGCTCTCATATACTTCTAGGTGGAGTTTCACTCCAACGTCTATAGGTCCTAAAACCTCTGTTAACGGCCACTCCTCAATTTTAAACGTGTTATGACCAACATCAACTATTGCTACACGGTACTTTGGTGTCTGCATTACTATCTAACCCTTCTTAGCATGTATCAATTCAACATGTTTTATCTAACTGGTATTTAAGATGGTTTCGCTACATGAAACCCTAACGTTAGAATGGATGACAGAAGCCTAAGAATTAGTTTACCATGTAGCGTGAATTACTGAAAGCAAGAAAAATAAGTGGTATATGAGAAAACCTCTAGACTGTGATTTTAGCTTGTGCCTATTCTCGGTAGTATCTTAAGGTGTGGTGCTGGGTGACATATTGTGCAGTCCATCTTGCCTCTAGTCCATCCTCCAACAGCGTAATCAGCACCCTTCCTATGACACTTCCTACAGCCGTACTCCGTA
>CAZTPV010000085.1:0-3132 GCA_964615085.1 uncultured Desulfurococcales archaeon | reverse complement strand
TTATGTTAAATTGAAGACTAGTACCAAGCCCACACAATATGGTATAATAGGCTTCGTGAAAGCTGTCTTTGAGAAGAATACACATCCATTAGTTAAAGTAGATATACCAATAGCCATAGAGTCTAAATGGTCTTGGTCTCGCATACCACATAAGCTAATGGTTTGGATTTCTCAATCATCTAGTGAAGGACAACATGTACTAATAACGGGAGAATCTGGATCCGGTAAGTCAAGAGCTGCTGCAAGAATACTACTTTCACTCATTAGGTACATGCCAAGTATTAGAAGAGTGATAATCATAGATCCTCATGGAGAGTACTATAAATTGCTAGCTACGGATGCTGCTAGAGTGGTTAAGAGAATGAAACTAGTACATGTAAATCCCGAAGAGCTGAGTTTAAACCCACTAAGTCTTTTAGGCCAACCTCCTTCGAAGAGAGCTCGCCAAATAGTTGAGCTCCTCAAAACCGTATATGGTCTTGGGCCTTTGCAGTGTCAGCTACTATATGATGCTATACTCTCAGCGTATAGCCTAAAAGGAATATCTGATGATCCATCAACATGGAATCGCGAACCACCAACATTTAAAGACGTTATTAAAGAGTTAATTGTGTTGGAAAAGACGTATCCAAGTGCTAGATCGCTGCTAATGTACTTGAAAGATGTAGTACAAATATTTAGTTCAGAAAGAGGTAAACAAGTGACTTTAGATGAGATTCTACGTGGTAAAGATCAGTTATTGATAATCGATTTAAGTAGTGTTAATGCTGAGAGCACATTAACTTTATTCATTGAAACTATATTAAGATCGATCGATGTTGTTGCGAGAAAGGAGAGACTCAAAGAGCACATAGAGACAATCATCATAGTAGATGAGGCACACAGAGTAGGTAAAGCTAACACTGAAACAGCTAAAGTACTCTCAAGAATGGTTGCTGAACTAAGAAAGTATGGCGTGCTGTTAATGCTAATCACGCAGTCTATAAAAGTCCTTGACCCACAAATACAAGCAAACACCCCCATAAAGATTGCAATGAGAACAACAAGCCTAGAGGATTTAGAGGTGTTATCGTCAACACTAGCTGTCACGCCTACAGAGCAACGAAAAGACGCCATTAAGGCGATTACACCTATTCTCACGCATGGTACAGCCTTGGCGCGCCTACCATATCACCCGGAGCCACTAATAATAACATTAACATAAACATAACTTGATTAAATCATGGAGAGTTAAGAGTTAAAACTCTATAGAGTAGGAGCGTACAGTTGTCTCATGGAATACTAGGTTAAGAATGGGTGAAGTGATGCTATGAGTCTAGATGTTGAAGAGAGTGAGACTAGTGAAAGTGTTGAGCATAGTGAAGAAGAGGAAGTCGAGATTGATGTGAACGCAGCATTGTTAGAGATCATGGTAAAGAGAACAGAGGTACTTGATAAGCTTCTTGAAAGCAGCATATCCATTGAGGAGGCACATAAACATCTTGAAGCTATAGCACCATTAGAGGAGTATACTGAACGTAAACGGAGAAGGAAGAAAAAGTAGCTCTTAAACGAAATGCCATACATTCACATTTTCTCTACTTGAATAAGATTCTCGGAGTACCCTATCTCGTTTAACAACTTTTTAAGTAAATTGACATCAATACGCCTATCGAATATTAGAACAACTCTCTTCACGTCACCATCCTTATACAATCTAACCTTATCAACAGTCACAGTACCCCTAATATAATCATCAGGCTTATGAGGTACTGGCAGATAATCCTTAAACTTCCTACGCATATAGTCTAGAAACTCATCAAAATTCTTTAGGTACCTTATCACTTCGCCTATATCACCTGCATTAGGAAAATGCCTTCTCAGAGCATCCAGGAGTTTTAACGCTTCATCAACTTCTAGATCCACATGCTTATATTTTGCTAAGTCAATCCTAATGGTTATCTTCTTCTCACTCACTTTTTATCACCAATGCTAAAGTTTTGTTTAGACCTAAGAGTCTCTAAAAGTCTTATTCTTACCCCAATTACCTTATAAGCCGATTTAGTACTACTTGAAGAGTTAGGGGTTAGAGTATGTTTAGAGCCCTTTACCCAGCAGCTACAAAGTTCAAATACATTATGCAAACACTTGCTAAGTTATTAGATGAGATTCCCTTTACAGCCCTACCTGATAGTCTTGAAGTTAAAACTCTAAGTCCGGATAAAACAACTATGATAATATTAAGAATGCCTGCAACATCTTTTGAAGAGTATAACCTGGATGAGGAAAGAAAAACCTTCGTGCTACCTGCCGACGAGTTAAACCGTGTAGCTAAAAGAGGTACACGCAACGATATGGTTGAGCTTGTTCTAGAGGAGGATAAACATAGAATGAGAATAACTTTTATAGACAAGAAGACAGGTGTGCAACGAGCATTCTACATACCACTAAGGGAGGCTGTAACTGAGGAGCTAGGTGAACCTCAAGTTGAACTAAGTGTAGAGGCCAGAATGCTCACTGACGACTTTAAAGCTATTGTCAACGACTCTAAGATAGTTGGCGATGAAGTAGAGTTCACAGCGTATGAAGATAAAATTGAGGTTAAGTGTGGATCTGCACAAAAGGAGTACTATGCTGTACTTTCATTAAACAATCCATTAGTCTCCCTAGATGTTAAAGGAAACCCACCAATACGTTCACGGTACGCTATAGATCTATTAAAAGCTAGTCTAAAAGCTACACAGACAGCTGATAGTGTTGTATTAGAATATGGGGAGTCCTTACCCATGAAGTTAACTTTTGAATTACCTGGAGGAAGTGTACTAATTTATTGGATATCACCAAGAATGTAGGCTTCTAGAGTTAGGTGAAGGGAGAGAAAAGTAAGATTACTCCTCACCAAGTTTCTTAAGCAGCTCTTCTAACGCTTTAACAGCTTCCCTTCTACTAACTCCTCTTTCGAGCCTAGGCTGAATGGTTTTAGAAGGCTTAAGTGATGGGAACCATACTGGTCTAGGACATCTCTCCCTTTCAGTACAAGCTATACAGCAATAAGGACAGATACTTAAAGCTGGATTAAGCCAGCAACTTCGAGTTGGATAGTGCCTTGAACATATACTACACCTTTCCCAGTAGATCGTCATTTAGCTACAC
>CAZTPV010000084.1:0-3747 GCA_964615085.1 uncultured Desulfurococcales archaeon | reverse complement strand
CATTTATCCTACTTGAATCCCCTCTAGAACTTATACCTAGAGAGATTTGGGACCATCCCCAAGTAAGAAGCTATGCTAGGAGATTCGGTATTAGCCCTGCAGAAACACTGTTGGACAAGACATACCACTACTACGCTATGGAGAAGCTTGAGCGTAAGTGGAAGCGTGGTCGCCCAGACATAGTTCATTTATCACTCATACTGCTTCAGGACTCCATACTAAATATGAAGGGTTTCCTAGAGGTTTACGTACATGTTATCGATGGTAGAGTCTTCCATGTTAAGCCTGAGACGCGAGTACCTAAGCACCTTGACAGGTTTAAAGGTCTTATGGCTCAGCTTCTTCGGGTAGGTAGAGTCCCTCCTACTGGTGACCCCCTAATATACAAGGTGCATGATAGTCTTGAGGACTTTTGTAGGGAGAAGGGTGGCTTAATACTCTTAGCCGAAGATGGTGTGAGAACAACAGCTATGAGGATTATCCGTGAAGCCCTAGAGCGTGGATGGCCTATTGGTATTGGAATGTTTCCTCGTGGAGACTTTGAGAAGACCACAAGGAGACTCGCATCAAGAGTCTATTCGATTGCTGGTGGAGTACCTCTCAAGGCTTGGACAGTGATAATGGAGCTAATATGTGCTGCTGAGAGGATTATGGGTATACGTGTTTAACTGTGTTAAGGCCTCTCTAAGCCTGCTAAGACACTCGTAGTAGTTGCTACTTGTTGACAATACTCTTCTCTCAACCACTACTCTTCTTCCTGTTTTCCTGTCGACTGCTTCTCTTCTAGTCTTAGACCAGAATAGGCATGTTCCTGTAAGCATCCACTCCTCTAACCCTTTTAGGGCATTTCTTGACGATAGTAGTTTAGCTTTCTCCAGTAAGTGTAGGTTCTCACATTGATATGCAACACATATCTTAGTCAATAGATTTCCTAGAGCTACTCTTGAACGGTAGTTGTAATAGTCTATGGCCTCTATAGCGTCTTTAAGTATCACTGGCCTAGCGTCAAAGAACAGTTGACGACCTAGTATCAGGCTTACTGTAGAGGAGGCTATCCCTGCAGCAATACTAGCTATCTTGAAGAGTCTTCCAGAGTAGTGTATTTCGCGTTTAGCTAGCAAGTACACGTTAATCTCGTCTGAAGCTACGTGAGCGTAGTCAGCATTAAACCACTTAACTAGGTTAGCTGCAGCCTCTACAAGAGCACTATGTACTCTAGGATCTCTTGGCTGCCTAAACCCTTTAAGCCTTGCACTAAATCCTACGCCATCAAGCCTCACTATGAGTGGTGGTTGCAGCTTCTCACTGCCAACCTCTCTTCCTCTAAACTTCCTCTCTAGAAGCGTTATCGGGATGCTAGCTAAGCTCTCTATAATCTTGTTGACTACCTGCATAGTGAGTACCCATGCTAACTACCCGCCTTCAAGCTAGGGATAAAAATAGGGTGTAGGCATGGTAGGATTAATGGGTGAGTCTTTATGGCGGCTAACTCCATAGCAACGATTATTGGTGGCTTGATAGCAGGTCTCATAGCCATTATACTGTTGTCAGCTAGTATTAGAGTTGTTAAGGAGTATGAGCGTGCAGTAATATTTAGGCTTGGCAGAATCATTGGTGCTAAAGGCCCTGGACTAGTGCTGATAATACCGTTTATAGATAAGCCTGTCATAGTTGATCTAAGAATACATACAGTTGATGTTCCTAAGCAAAGACTTATAACCAGAGATAATGTGGAGGTTTCCGTAGACGCTGTCGTCTACTACCGTGTAGCTGACCCTATTAAGGCGGTCACGCGAGTCAAGAACTATAGCTATGCAGTTACAATGCTCTCTCAGACAATACTAAGAGATATATTGGGTAAGCATGAGCTTGACGATCTATTGGCACGTAGGGAGGAGCTTAACAAGGAGCTACAAAGGATACTTGATGAACTAACTGATCCCTGGGGATTAAAGGTTACAGCTGTAACTATCAAAGAAGTTGTACTACCTGAAGGACTTGTTAGGGCTATGGCCAGACAAGCTGAAGCTGAGAGGTGGAGGAGAGCTAAGATCATTGAGGCTGAAGCAGAGAGGCAGGCAGCAAGAATCATGGCTGAGGCAGCTAGGATCTACGCATCTCACCCGCAAGCTCTTAGGCTTCGTGAACTCCAAACACTATTGGAGGTTGCTAAGGAGAAGAATATGGTTGTAGTCTTCCCAGCATCTCTTGGCGCGGAGTTACTAGCGTTACCAGTAGCTCTTAGTACTAGTAAGTCTCCCCCTAAACCTAGTAGCTAGCAAGCAGCTTAAGGAAGTCTAGGGGATCCATGTGAAATCTAATATTGGCTACACAGTCTAGACCCTTACCGTTTTTAGCTACTTCAACGATACTAACTCCTAAACTCCTACAGTAAGCTGCAAGAGTTGCTGTAAACGGGTCATAGTGCTTAAAGCCTACTAGTAGCAGTACATCGCTTGTGGAAGCCTCATGAACTATACGTATGGCGACCCTGTCTTGCATCATGCAATTATTATATAGGATTTCTGGAACCATGTATCTGCCACACTTACAGCTTGGAGGTAGCTGGTTAGGAGAGCTAATTACTTCCCTACTATGGCAGTAAGGACAGCGTGCAGTTATAAAGCAGCCGTAGGCTTCAACAGCGTTATCGCTAGCTACTAGAGAGGGGCATAGTAGTGAGAATGATGCGATGAATATATTGGGCTTTGCTACTAATTGTTCTAAGAGAGCTAGGTATGCTTTATTATAGCTTATTGATAGCATTGTGTAGGATGTTATAGTCCTCCATAGATGGTAAACACTTCTACCTCCACCTGTGTCTCGAAGATTAGTGCATAGAATGGACAGATCTTCGAGATCTAAAGGTCTAGGTGTTGTGTAGGGTCCTAGAAGGAGTGTTACCTGCTCTCTCCTTAAGAGCTCTAGTAGGCTGGTAACATTCATGCTGCTACCCAGAGGCTACTAGTGTAACTGTTCTAAGTATACCAGGTAGGCTTCTTATCCTTGTCACAGCTTTATCGAGCTTCCTTAGACTATCAGCTGTTATTTTAGCAGCTACATCGTATTCGCCATAAACTACATAAGCTTCTATATCCACTCCCTCCTCTTTAGCAACTCTCGTCATCTCTGAAACAACCTTATACTCCTTCCCTATCTCAACAACAGCTAGTATGAAAGCAACAACACGCTCTTGGGACATTCCCACCGCCCTCCCACAAGGGTTGAAAGCAGCATTAATAAGGATTACTGGAGCTTAATGTATTTTTTCCAGCTAGGGGTGTGGCCCCGTCTTCTATACTCGTCAAGGTTTATTAGAGCTCTCTTTGCAGCCTGATATACTTGCGCATAGGCGCCTCCAAGCTTAGCCCATTCGATGACTAGGTTTAGGGCTTTAGCACCACTACGGTTAATTACCACTTGTCCTATAGCCTGGCTATATGGCAAGTAGGCTACTTCGACGCGTCTAGAGGTAAGCCTTTCAAAGGCTTTAACTCGCCTCTTATAGCTCCTCCTATCTATAAGCTCTTCTCCCTCTAAGGGTGTGAAAGGCTTAGGTATTAACGGGTTGATGGATATGCGTAGGCTTCTCCTAACATTGGGTGCTTTTAGAGCTAGTTTCTCCACTAGCTTAATGGTTTTCGTAAACTCCTCCTCATCTTCCTCTGGTAGCCCTGTCATCAGGTATAGCTTGACGCTCATACCCTTAGACCATGCATAGTCTGCTAGCTGCTCAATAGTATCATA
>CAZTPV010000083.1:0-8436 GCA_964615085.1 uncultured Desulfurococcales archaeon | reverse complement strand
TAGGCTCCAGAGTGCTTCACCTACAGCTTCAGCTTCAGAGTCTGAGAGCTCTACTGGTGACGAGTCTGCTACAAGGCTTGTAGAATCCCTCTTAGAGGCTGGTATGGCTACAACTATCCTAGAGGACTTCGATAGGTATGTTAGCGAGTCAATAATCTTTCTAGCGAGCTCGTATCCTCCTAGTACTCGTAGCCTCCTATCAAGCTCCTCTCTAGCCTCTTCAACCACCCTATTAACATCCTCTAGGCTAGCCACCTGAACCCTATACACTAGCTTTCTAGCACCAAGCTCTCTAGACACCCAGCTATCCTCAGCAAACCTGTTAGCTTCAGCTATGAACTGGCTAGCCTCCTCTCCCACACCCTCAATTAGCCCTCTAACAGTAAGCTCTTCAAGAACCTCTACAAGCTTTGTATCGAGGTTTGCTAGTTTAAGGCTCCTCCTAAACCCTTCTACAAGCCTCTGGTAGACATCCATGTTTAGTACTGGTAGCTCTGCACCACCAACACTTATGGTTAGTGTTGATAGGCACTCAATAAGGTTCTTTGAGTCTAGTGGTGTTATACCCTTGCATGCAGTCTTCTCCGCTAACGCTTCTGAGCATCCTACAACATACCTAAAGACTGATACTAGTGCACCCATATTGCCCATGCTACACGAGGCTATAGTGTTAGCGTAGCTGTAGTCTCCTAGTAGGCTTTCTAGACTAGAGTCTAGGAACTTTCTCGACAATTCTAGCAGGAATACTAGTGACTCCCACTTGGATAGTGGTGGTAGTCTTACTATCCTCATCCTCCTCTTAAGCCTACCAGCTATCGTGGCGAAGTCGCGGTACCCCATTAGCTTCATGTAGGCTGGTGGTGTTAGTGATAGTATTAGGTGTAGCTTATACTCTCCACCACGAGCACCTGAAACCTCTCTAACATCACCATTGAGTATTCCTACGAGGCCGTTAGCTACTAGTGATACTAGGCTATGCTCTACTGATACAACATCCTCAAACTCGTCTACAAAGACGATTAGCCCCTTATAGCCGTTGGTAAGTGCTTTAAGAGCTCTTGGTATGAAGCTCCTCACACTAGTCTTTGGTGGAGGCCCTACTATCTGGAGGGCATTCGACTCCTCAAGTGCAGCTGCTAGTATTGATGCTACTAGGAGGTGTGCTGGAGACTTCTCCTCCAGGCTTCTAAGGCTCTCAAGGTGTGATAGTAGTTGAGCTGTCCTAACCTGTATACATCTCCAGCCTCTACTCGTCATCATAGGCTCTACTACAGCGTTGTACACGCTTGTCTTCCCTTCACCCCACTCAGCAACAATCATCACTAGCACGGGGTCTGGGCTAGACTCTGCCTCAAGCATAACTCTTCTAACCTGCTCGTAGACTTGTCTACGGCTAGGTAGCTTCTCAACAATATCGACTAGCCTACTAGCATCAGTACCAGTTAGCGATGGTAGTACCTTAGGCTTTGGATAGCATTCCTGCATAGTATACTAGCACCCATGATCTAGAAATGTGGTAACACGTTGAAGACTAAACTCATGGGAGGGGGCAAGGGTATAACGTATTCCCCAGGTAGCACTCAGCTTAACCAGCTAGCCATAGGGCTAAGCTGCTATCCCTGCCTGCGTGGAGGATAAAATCCCTCACCATACAGTCTAGTATTTCTGGCGTGTTAGAGAGTGTTAATCACTTACCAACCATGCTTAACGTGAAATACTGGAATTGATCCCGGAAGGGGGTGCTTGCAGCTTGAAGGTTAGCCTTACAAGGTATGACTGGGCTGCACTCATCATCGCCATAGTCTTCACCATAGTATGTGTAGTTACTAGGCTTGGGTGGTAGCTATGGCTGCTCAGGAGTCTAGGAGGGGTGGGGGTGCAGGAGCTGCTGCATGTATAGTCGTGGCGGTGATCTTAACCATACTCACGTGGGCTATAGTGAAGTTCTCTAGGCTTGAAGCTTACGGGTTTGAGTTCCCGTTAATAGGCTTCATACTAGGCATGATTGCTGGTGCAGCTATTAAGCCTCCTAGAGAGGTCTTTGAGAAGGTTAACCCATGGGTTCTAGTAGATGCCTCTCTAATAGTCTTAGGGCTTCTATGCAACTATAGGACTCTAGCAGCTTATGGTGGTAGGGCTGGAGCTATAGCTGTAGTAAACATTGTTGTAACTCTAGCTGTTGGCATGGCTATAGCCTATAAGCTTGGGCTGGATGAGAGGTTTGCAGCCACCTTCGTCTCCGGAGGTACCGTCTGTGGGATATCTGCTGCAATAGCTACTGGTAGAGCAGCTAACGCTGAGTTTGCACACCTAGTGCTAGCAATGCTCTTCATATCGATTATAGGTGCACCCTTCGCCTTCCTAGCAGCATGGGCTGGACACACGCTAGGTCAGCTTGGTGGAGCACTAGTTGGGGGAGTTGTTGATGGTACGCCGGTAGTTGAGGCTATTGCTAGTGGGCTACCTAAGACCGTTAGCAGCTTAGCCTTAGCCGTTAAGTACTCGCAGAACGCTCTAATACCAATTGTAGTGATTGTACTAGCCTACGTAGCTTCAAGGCTTGGAGGTTTTGAAGCACAACTACCACTAGCTGTTGTACTAATGCTCGCAGGCAGTATTGTTGCAACAATAGTGCCCATACCACACGGTATTGCAGTAGTCTTAGACGCTGCTAGGAAATGGCTTCTAGATGCCGCAATGGTTCTTGCAGGCATGGCTACACCATTCGCTGCCCTAAAGAAGCCTGGTGTAAGGCTAGCAGTACTAGCATTCATCATAGTCGAGCTAGTTAACCTAGCTGTAGTCTATGGCATGGCATCAGCTCTCTTCGGGTGAATCAAGTGCCTGAAGCTGTTGAGAGGAGGCGTGTAAGGGATTGTAGTAGGGTAGTTGCCACTATAGCTCCAATGGAGCTAGTTGAGAAGCTAAACATACTACCAGTCGACCATGTCACTGAGAAGAAGGGTAGGATTGAAATAGTATACTTGTACACACCAGACGAGTTTACTAAGAAGAGGCTTAAGGTTAGAATCGAGGCTAGTAGGGAGGAGGGTAGACTAGCTCTTCGTGGTAGAGGAGCACTAAACATGGACCTACTACTAGAGTGTAGAGATGATGAGCTAATAGCAACAATAGCTGTTGTTGGTAAGGGTGAGAGGTACGTTACAGCTGAGAAGCTTAGAGAAGCCATAACCAGTATAGTAGAGCTCATCGAGGAGCGTGCTCCAAGACCAGTAGCTCCATTAGCACCACCAGCTAGAGTAGAAGAGGCTAGACCAGCAGAAGCTAGACCCACACCAGTAGCTGTTGAGGCTAGACCAGTAGAGGCTGAGGCTTCACGCGCTGAGGCAGAGGCTAAGCCACTAACATGTGTTGATAGGCTTGCAACTGCAGGTCTAGATGTTGACGAGGAGCTGTCTAGGATGGTTAGATCCTACCACCTACAAGCTAGTCTTCGTGGATCACTAGTCGAGGATGGTAGGTCTAGTAGCCTAAGACTAGACCTCTCAAAGTACCGTGAAGGCTTTAACGTTAGAGTTGTAGCTCCAGGATTCTATCTCGAAACCGTTAGAGTTAATGGTAGAGTTGGCGTCTATGTTAGGGATGAGGAGGCTGGTGTAGAAGCCTACGGCTCTAAAGCCTTAGAGCTTGTTGAGGATAGGCTTTGTAGTGAAGATAAAACTGTAACCTACATGGTTATAAGGCTTCCAAGAGAGTAGGATTAGAACTTGCTACGTATAAGGTACTCCTCTAGCCTCTCCCTAGCCTTCATTCTAGCCTCTCTATGCCTCTCAAGGAACTTTGCAACTCTCTCAGCTAGCTCCCTCTTACACTCACCACAGAGTATAGCACCACTCCTACAATCATGATACCTCTTCTCAAGCTTAGAGTCATCCTCTTCAAACATCATCTCATAGTACTTGAAGACGCTGCACCTCTCTGGTACACCACCATACATCCTCTGCTCACGAGCTGTTGGCCTACCACCAGTATACGCGTTCATTATCTTCCTATAGGCTTGCTCTGGGGTATCAGTAGTGTATATGGCTGTCTCCGGCTTTGACGATGACATTTTGCCCTCAGGGCCTAGTCCTGGTAGGAACTTAGAGTGTATTTGAGCAGGCTTTGGGTAGCCTAGCCTTGAGGCTATGTCTCTAGCAATCCTCCAGTATGGATCCTGGTCTATCGCTGCTGGTATGAGTACACGAACCTTCTCACCTCGAAGCTCTGATGATAGGAAGCAAACTGCTATCTGTAGCGCTGGGAAGAATACTAAGCCTATGTTTGTCGAGTCTGTGAAGCCAAAGACAGCTTTGACCGTTGATAGTGTTATCTTCTTAGCAACCTTAGCAGCTATCTTGTATAGGTATGATACGTCATCACTATCTATTATCACGTGAGTTAGCTTAGGATTGAAGCCCAGAGCTATAAGGTCTAGAACGTTATCGTAGGCATAGCTGTTAGTCTGCTCAAGACTTAGGTTTCTACGATACCAGAACTTCTCGTCATCCGTAACCTGGAAGTATAGTTCAAGCCTAAGCCTATCCTGAAGCCACTTAGTGAATATCCATGGGAGCATATGCCCTATGTGAACAGGTCCTGAAGGGCCACGACCAGTATAGAGTGCTAGAGGCTTACCCTCAAGATACTCTTCCAGGAAGATGTCGTAGTCTCGGTGAGCGTAGAAGACTCTCCTACGAAGCATGTAGTGTACTTCTCCAGTAACCTTTCTTGTAAGCTCTATCTCTCGCTCTCCAATCCTCTTAACTCCGAAAACCTCGATAAGCTTATCATAGTCGACTAGCCCTTCAACCTCCCAAGGAGTTACCTTAGGCTCATGAGACGCCACAAAGGCGGGACACCATATTGCGTGGCTAGGGTTGTGTGGGTGGTTAAGACTCTTACCCTCCACAATCCATGTTTACAGAACTGTAAACTGATATGTACAGGGACTACATATGGAGGTTTACAGTTATGTAAAACTACGTCCTAACAAACTCTGGTTCTTCAACAGGTATGAGTTGCTCCTCAACAATATCTTCTAGCTTTGATATCCTCTTCTTAACATTATGCATGCTAGCCTTAAGCATGTAGATGTCACCCTCAATAGCTTCAAGTCTCTCACTAATCTTCCTCTCAAGCTCTTCAACGCGATGTAGGATTTCTAGTAGTAGTTCAGTGCTTCTCTGTAGGCTTCTCTTCATCCTCTCTTCTCTCTCCTTCCTAAGCTTGTCTACGCCCTCCTTAATGAACATCTTTATCAGGTCAGTAACCTGTATCCCCATCTCGCTAGCATACTCCTTAAGCTCCCTATACACTTGCTCTGGTAGTGATAGGTGTACTGTTGGCATTGTGTAGCCCCCTACTATAGACCGGTAAAGAAGCCTCTATATAAGTGGAACGCGAAGTGTACTCCTCTTACAAGAAGACTCTGGTAATACTCGCCTGGGCAAGTTTCACAAGCACTCCTAGGACTAGTAGAGTAGGAACCTGGGGAGGAGACTAGTAGGGGAGGGGTTAGAGAGTGAAGGTTGTAACCTTCAAGGTTGATGAGGAGCTTCTTGAAAGGCTTGACGAGTATGCTAGGCTTAAGGGTGTTACGAGGAGTGAGGTGATAAGGAAGGCTATAGAGCTCTACCTTAGGGTTGAGGGGAAGAGGCTAGCACCTCAGCCAAGGATTGTTAGGATTTAGAGGCCTCTCAACATAGTAGCTGGTTTGGCAGCGTTTTTTGAGTGGTGTACCTAGCTTGTAGAGGCTATATAGGCTTGTGGTTCTGCCACTTCTACTAACTCTCCTTGGCGATAAGTGTTGAGGAGTAGTGTTGAGGTTTACGAGCTTCGTTGTGGTGGCTGGCTGCTAGTGTACCCGTCTAGATCCACTGATATATGCTCACTAGCTATTGGCTGGCCAGTAGGCTCGATGCACGACCCTCCTGGGAGGAGTGGCTTAACCCACCTCCTAGAACACCTACTGTTTAGAGGTAATGAGCTTGTCTCTGAGCGTGAGATTGACGAGTGTTTTGAGCTTTCTGGTGGTGATGCTAACGGCTACACCTACCATGATGCTCTAATACTCTACTTCGAGGTCTACGTTGATGGTTTTAGGACTGCTCTTAGGACTCTAGCTAGGATGGTTAGTGGTGAGAGGATTAGGGAGGACTTGTTTGAGAAGGAGAAGAGGCTAGCTGTTAGTGAGGCTAGAGAGTCTCTTGAGAACCCTCAGGAGCTAGTTGTTAAGCTTGCTGTCGAGTCACTATACTCTGGTACTCCTCTTGGGCGCCCAATTGAGGGCTGGCCTGAAGAGGTTATGAGTATTAGCCTTAATGAGGTCTTAGAGTTTAAGCATAGGTATCTAACATGCGATAACATGGTTGCTGTACTCTATGGTGCTGTGTCGAAGAGTCTTGTTGAAGAGGCTGTTAGAGAGCTTAGCCGCCTACCATGTTGTGGTGAGAAGCCTTTAACTCCTAGCATAGAGTCTAGGTCTAGCTTTAAGCGCTCTAGCTTAAAGGGTATTAGCACCTGCTATGCTGCTATTGCTTGGAGTCTACCAGGGCTCTATGAGAGGCCCACAATACCCTTTGAGCTTGGTGTTCTAGGGTTTAACATGGGGGTTGGTGCTACAAGCATACTCTTCCGCAAGCTTAGGCTTGAGCGTAACCTAGCATACGACTACCATGTGGAGTACGACTACCATAAGCCTACAAGCTATCTTGTCGCTGCAGCTTACAGTGTTGACTGCTCCCACGTAGATGATGCTCTTGAGGTTCTTAGTGAAGCTCCACAGTGTACTGAGGAGGCTATGAGTGATAAGAGGTATGTTGAGGGTAGGAGGAGGTATTACGCATACATTACTAGTCCTAGCCGCGTTGATGAGTCTACTAAGGCTGTTATAACCCTACTAAGGATTCTAAGGGGGCGTGAGCCTCTAAGCTATGAGGATGCTAGACGCCTAGTACTAGGCTATGACTGGTCTAGTGTGAAGCCTAGTGAGCTCCTTAAAGCCTCCTCTAAGATTGTTGTTGAGCCTGGGTGAGTACTTGTCAAAGCCCCCTAGAGGGTATCGTGTTAGGAGCCTAGTAGCTGAGGTTATGGCTAAACTCTATGAGAGAGGCCTAGTCAACGTTAGGGGTGGTAACGTTAGTGCTAGGCTCTGGATGCCTTGGGGTGACTACCAGGTCTACATAACTCCTAGTGGTGCTGCGAAGTACCGTCTATCGCCAGAGGATATCGCTGTAGTATCTAGTGATGGTAGTATAGTTGAGGGGAAGCCTAGCATCGAGTATAGGATGCATTTAGAGGTCTACCGTACACTTAGAAATGCTGGTGCAGTTGTACATGCTCACCCACCTCTAGTACTAGCAGTTGCTGAGGCTTATGGACCTCATAGCCTTCTAGGGCTTATTGAAGCTAGACTAGTACTGCCACATGGTGTTGGCGTTGTTGAGGAGCTCGAGCCTGGCAGTCTTGAGCTTGCTAGAAAGGTTGCTGAGTGCCTTAAAGAGCATGAAGCATGTATCCTCCAGGGCCATGGTGTTGTAGCCTACGGCTCTGGTGAGCCAGAGCAGGCACTCTTTGAGGCTCTTGATAGAGTTGAAGTACTCGACCTTGCTGCAAGGTACTCACTAGCTCATAGGATTCTTAGATGCTAGTAGGCCTCTAGCCTTCTTCACTAGCCTCCACTTGAAGGCATAGTCGTATCTTCCACGATTGTGTACAGGTATTATTGGTTCTCCATCAGCATCAACTGGTAGTGGTAGGCCTAGGTACCCTAGTATTGTTGGAGCATAGTCTACCATTCTAGGCTCTCTAACAGCTCCTGGTGGTGTTAACGTGAAGCCCCACTGGCTATGTATGAGCCATAATCCTCTCTCAATAAGTCTTCGTGAGAGAAGCCTTGTTGATACATTGAAGCCAGGCTTTGGGATTAGTATTATGTCTGGTGCTCTCCACCCGTAGGGTGGTATGTTCAGTTTCTCACCATCAATAACCTCTATGAAGTCCTTGAGCCTCGACAGTACTCTTAGTATGAGGTTTTTAACTCTCACTCTCTCCTCGCTAGGTAGCATACGGTTGACATAGATGTAGTATGATATTGTCATGAAGGCTGGGCTCTTCAGGTAGTCGACTGGTGTTGATACGTGGTCTAAGCCTTTAATAGCACGCCTACCACTCCTCGATAATAGTATGCTTCCAAGATACTTCACTCTATGCTTAACTGTTGATGGTACTAGCTCTATGAGGCTTAGAGCAAGCTTACTCTTAGCATCAAGCTTACTTGTATCGCGTAGGGCTACTCCAAGCCTCTCAAGTAGCACGTTACCATTTAGGGCGTAGTGTGCTATAGTGAAGCCATGGTCAGAGCACGCTAGGAGTAGGAGTTCACCAGGAGCATTCTCGTAGACTAGCCTAAAAACCCTATCAACTAGCCATAAC
>CAZTPV010000082.1:0-4076 GCA_964615085.1 uncultured Desulfurococcales archaeon | reverse complement strand
ACACTTGACGTTGGCGTTGCAACCATAACTGTTCTGGCTCCTAGGCTTTTAAGTAGCTTCACTGCGGCAAGCATAGTATACCCTGTAGCTATACCATCATCGACTACCAGTACGTCTTTCCCCTCAACCCTATAATCTAAGCTACCTCTAAGCTTAAGAGTTCTCTCTACTACAAGAGATGTAAGGCTACTCACTATATTACTTAAGACTCTCTCATCATAGCCCAACAATGCTAGTACTCTCTCATCAACAACATACAAGCCTCTAAGTGTAACAGCTCCAAAGCCAGCCTCAGTAGTCCAAGGATAGGTAATCTTCTTCGCCACGATAATGTCTAAGCATCCTCCAAGCTCTCTAGCTACCTCTATGGCGACTGGTACTCCTCCTAGAGCTAGGCCTAGGATCATGTCAGGGTAAACTCCAAGATCTTTGAGCATTCTGCCTAAAAGCTCTCCAGCATGAATCCTATCCCTAAATACTCTCGTACGAAAGCTATACTCTTCACAGTAGTAGACATCGTTAATGGAGTTTACGCTACATAGCGGCACAGAACTACACACCCACTAGTATGCAGGGGCTTCAAACCGATATAGTATTACCCTAACGAGATAAGGATGGTTGGGGATATAACACTCAGTTGGAGAAGCGTAAAGGGTGCTTATAGTGTCAAACCGTGCAAGTGACTGGTTTCTAGACGTATTTACAGCTGAGGCAGAGAGGATTATTGAGAAGCTTAAGGAGTCTACAGCCTCAAGACTCCATAAGACACCGACGTACTGGTGGGTGAATGGTGTACCTAATCCTCCTAAAACCTATGAGGTTGCAGCAGTTGATGGGGGTGCAGCTATTCAACCACTCCTCAACGGTGGCGCAATATATGTTGTTAGGGCGTATGGTCACCATCCTAGCCTTGAACCGGAGAGAATGCTTGAAATGAAAATACTTCCTGTACGTGACTCAAGAATACTTGACGCACTTAGGATAATTATCGAGCACCAGACAGCTTCAAGACTAGCACTAAGGGTTAAGAGTAACACCTTACTATTAATGGATGGTAGTCTATGGACTATAATCGTTAACTGCCTAAAACGTGTATACAGGCTTGCTTTAAACCGTGTTGAGAGCCTAGGATCCCTATACCTGTCTCTATACTCCCTTGAAGCTCTCGTAGCTCTTTCAGACTTCTTAAGCGTTACAAGCCGTAGAGGTATCAACGTGGTCTACGTGTCTAAGGACCATAGTTTCAGGGTTGTTAAGGAGAAAGTCCTCTTAGAACTTGTAGCTGAATCTGCTAAAGAGCTTAGGGAGATAATACTATCGTCGCTCCAATACTACCCCATCCCAGATAGGATGAAGCTACTAAGACTTAGGAAGGCTGTACCTCCTCACCTCCAACAAGTATATGATGCTGCTATTGATCTTAGCTACCGGGATACAGCCTTCATCCAGGATGCTGTAGGACTAAGTATAGGTTATACATGGCCTCTAACAATACCTCCTCCTATACAATTACATGCAAACATAATCTCTCGTGGTGGTGTTAGATGGCTTATTGAAGCAGCGTGTGAGAATGCTCTTGAACTATTAGATGGTGAGGATGTTGGGGTATGTTATGATGCTTCTAGACTGGTTAAAGCGCTAGAGAGTTTACCAAGGATCAAAGGAGTATACGTGAGGTTTGCTATGGATGATAACCCTCTACTCATTGAGGTTCCTGAGAACCCTGGCGACTTCTATGCTACTGGGCGAGTGTTCCTTGAGCCCGATGAAAGGCTTGAGTTCATACTTAGCGTTCTTGCAGGTGAGTATGAGGGACCTCTCTACTATAATGTTCCTTTAATCATAGCCCACATGAACGCTACTATCCAGTCATCGCAGCTAAACAATTACATGAAGTTGTTGGAGGCACTAGCAGCTGCGAGAGGAGTTATACTGCCCTTAGCTAGGAGAACTAGGATCCATAGTGCTTTAAAACGTAGATGGCGTAGGAGGTGAGTTAAAGCTCTATAGCTTTCCCCTCTCTAATCTCTCTTAAGGCACCTGCAATAGTCATGGAGTTACACGATAATACTCTTGTTCCACGAGACTTTAGAGGCTCAATAGCCTTAGACCCAGCACTCCTACGCACTATCACTAAGTCAATGTTAAAGCCCGTGAAGTATTCGGCTGGATTTAAACCCCTATGTCTAGGATTCTCTATGAATCCTATCCTCTTAACTTCAAGCCTCTCGTCAACCTCTACTATAGCATAGTATGGTGCTCTATTAAAATGGTCTGCAATCCTAGCATCAATCCCAGACTTATCCTCCACTGGCACTAGTATTCGTGGCATAAGAGGAACCCCAGTCTAGCAGTGGCCTCTTAGCCTCTCATAAGCGTTAGCCTCATGCAGGTTAAAGTATAGGGGTGTCAGTATCCCCGCTCCACTCATCCCAGGAGTTCTGGTCGTTCCTTCCAAGCATCATCATGTGGCTTTAAGTAGTCTAGTCATTCCAGCCTCCTCTAGTGCCTCTACAGCTTCTATAGGCTCTCTTATAGGTAGTTCTGGACGTATTCTATAAGCTCTAACAGCTCCTCCAGCCACTCTTTTAACCACATATACTATCAGCTGGCCTAGTGGAAGCCTCCTAGCATTCTCTAGTACGCCGTAGGCTACGTCTTCACTACTTGTTGATGCTACAACCTGCACCCCTCTCTCCGCAGCCTCTACGAGGATTCGCCCCATTCTCCTAGCACTTGAAGGTGATAGGGCTAGTCCAACAGAGTCTAGGAGTACAACGTCTCCAGGTTTAGCTCTCGCAAGTGATACTATGTGTGGTAGTGTGAAGCTTGCTGCCAACCCAGCTGTATCAAGAGGCCTCCACTCTCCTCTAAGCTTGTCATAAAGCTCTATCTCCAGCATGTAGCTATCTTTTGTCCTCTCAATACCAACTCTAACACTACTGTATGGTAGTACTTTTGAGAGATAGTCTCTTAGTCTCTGTCTAAGTTCCTCGTCGGATGGATACTCTATCATTAGCGTGTAGAAATAGTATGCTGTTGGGTTAAATGGGTCCCTAAAAGGAATGCCACTATAGTTGTGAGATAATTGCTTGAAGAGTGTTGGCATGTAGTCTATCTTCTCAGCTATACCCGACATGACGCTTCTAACCATTGGTGCTATGTTCAAGAGTTCTGGTATACGCTCTGAGACTACTCTCCTTAGGCCTCCCCTCATTCTCGCACCAACCTCAATAGCGTCAATGAATGGTACTAGCTCTACCTTACCCTCTGGTGTTAGCTCTAAGCTTACAGCGTCAAAGCTAGCTGCTACTCTAGGTCTTAGCTGTTCAATCCTCTGGATAATGTTAACGGCATCTTGTACACTAAAGTACTTGGTCACGTTCTGTAGTGTGAATAGGCTTGAGAAGAGTAGTGGGTTAAAGCGGAACACTATGTATGCTGGTATGCTCATTCCCCCATGCAAGTCCTTCTTTGGGTTGAAGGGAGCTTTCTTACCGTTAGATAATAGGTATAGGCTTAGCAGCTTCAATATATTTATGATCACACTCTTACCAGACTCTATGTCCCCAATGAAGAGTGTTAAGCGGCCCATATCAATAGTCATTACCTCTGATGGTGGTACACCCCTATACCCTGACACTACTACCTTTCGTATTGGAACCTCATATATCTCTGGTACTGGTGCTGGCTGCAAGGATCAACTCCTCTCACTCCACTTTAAGCTACTATGCTTCTCCTGGCTATCAGCCTAGCTCTCTCAGCATCCTCTATAAGCCATTCCAGCTTTAGTCGTCTAAGCGTCTCGGGTCGAGGTATACCATACTCGTCGTATCCTCTAAGCTCGTAGAATTTTTGGAGAGCTCTACGGAGCTCATTCCAGTCCCTAAAGGCTTTCTCGCTACTCTCACCTCGCCTACTAGGCTCCATCCATCTCGGTGGTATAGTGTCTCCAGCTGGTATCCTCCCTACAAGTGCACCGTAAACTCTAGCTATAGCCTCAGTCCTCCAACCTACTAGCATTAGGTCATCCTTACTCCTCCTCTCTCCCGTAGCTAGCATGTATGCTCTAACTA
>CAZTPV010000081.1:0-3001 GCA_964615085.1 uncultured Desulfurococcales archaeon | reverse complement strand
GGGTGTAGCTGCTGGAGCTATGTCGAGCTTGGCAAGAGGAATGAGTGTTGGGATACACAGGAGGTTCTCAAGCTAATACTATGCCCTCCCGTGGCAGTAAATCCTCCATACAAACTGGTTATGGTGTTACCAAACGGCTTTAAGGTTAAAGCGCTCTTTGGGTGATGGCCTTTGGCTGCTGAAGCAGTTAGTATGGGTATAGCGTTTCTAGCACTCCTCTCCTCAATACTAGTTCTAGCATACGCTTTCACAAGCTACTATAACACCTATACAGCTGGCATCCATAAGCTGCTAGACTATACTAGGTACATATCCCAGTCGTGTCTAAGAATAGTGTGGGCTAGGTATAATCAGACTCCAGTACCACATGTTGAGGCAAAGCTACTAAACTGCGGCTCTACAAGCATAGTTATAGACTCTAACACTAGTGTCATAATACTCTACAGGCACCTTGGAGTGCTGAGAGAGGATGTACCAGCCTATGGTAGTGGCTGGCTAGTTAACGAGACCATAATAAACTCTATCGTTCAAACCGTTCCTCCAGGTCAACCGGTATCCCTTGAGCCTGGTGAACTCGCACTCCTTAAGGCTAATCTCACGCTTACTCCAGACTCCTCCTCCCCTATAACCATATACATAGCTAATAGCATGGGGGTGAGGTGCTCGTATGTCCTCTCACCATAGCCTCATATCCACTGGTAATGATGAGCTTGACTCTAGGCTTGGTGGTGGCTTACCACACCCCTCGCTTACGGTTATAGAGGGTGATAATGGTACTGGTAAGACTACAATAGCCTTACAGTTTACCTATGGTGCTCTTGGCCAGGGTAGGAGGGTTATCTACCTCACTACAGAGTCTACGGTTAGACAGCTACTTATGCAGGCTAGGAATATAACGTTCAACCTCACACCATATTATCTCCGTAAGAGTCTCGAAGTGTACTCTGCACATACTAGGCCGGAGGAGTGGACTCGTGAATGGGCTCAGAGAATCCTAGCCTCACTATCAAGATTCCTTGCATCTAAGCGTGGCCAAGTAGACCTCATAGTTATTGACTCGCTAACACCTATCGCGTCTAGGCTTAAGGCTAGTGAGCTAGCACTACTATTCTCGGTTATGAGGAGTGTTACTAGGTATGGTACAAGCGTACTTGTAACGATCCACCCAGGAGCTGTTGGAGAAGAGTTGATGAAGGTTGCTAGAGCAGTAGCAGACGTCTACTTCAAGCTAGGTGTTGTCGAGGTTGGTGGACGCCCAGTAAAAGTGTTATCTGTTGTGAAGATTCGTGGAGCACCAACGGTAACTGAGACAGCTATAGCCTTTGACGTTGACCCAGCGTTCGGGATAAAGATAGTACCAATAGTGCTCGCACACGCCTAGAGGACGGGTGGTGGCTCGTGACTGCTCTCGCTAGGCCCGTGGCTAGGAGGAGAGGAGTGGGGTTTAATGAGCTACAGCAGGCTATGAGGAGGTTCCCCCACCTAGCAGACTACGTTAAGAAGATTAGTGCTAGGCTTGGGTGGCCAGACTACTATCCAGAGGAGGTTCCAAGAGACCTACGTAAGGCTATAACCATAAACCTGATATACCCAGTAGACCTTGAGGTCGGTATTTTCATCCACATCTACATGCCTCCAGAGGGTACGGAGTCTGGTTACAGGAAGTACGTTGTGATTGAGCCTCCACGGCCACCCAAGGAGCTTCTAGACCTTGTTGAGATTAAGCTTGCAACAGTTATAACAGAGGAGGATGTTGCTAGAGATCTTGAGGAGCGTAGGAAGATTCTAGAGGCTAAGCTTAGGCAGATCGTCTACCGTGTAAACCATCCAGTAGACTATAGGTCTCTTAGAGCTAGAGTCTTTCAGCTAGACCGCATACCGGTATGCCAGTGTGAGTTTAGCAACCTCTTCTACTACTTGTTGAGGGATAAGGCTGGGCTAGGAGTACTAGAGCCACTACTTAAGGACCCATACATTGAGGATATCTCGTGTCCAGGTGTAGGCTACATATACATTGTACACAAGATATTTGGGCCGTTAGAGACAAGCATTAAGTTTGAGAGTGAGGAGGAGCTCGACCGCTTCATTATAGAGCTTAGTGAGAGGATAGGTAAGCCTGTAAGCCACGCTAGACCCATAGTTGATGCAACACTCCCTGACGGTAGTAGGATAAACATTGTGTTTGGCACTGATGTTAGCCTAAAGGGTAGCAACTTCACTATCAGGAGGATAGCTAAGATACCATTTAGCGTAACACAGCTAGTTGCATGGAATACTTTTGATGAGAGGATTGCAGCGTACCTATGGATACTACTCCTAGAGGGTAGTTCAGGTTTTGTTTCAGGTGAGACTGCTTCAGGTAAGACTACAACTCTTAACGCTATAGTTGCCTTCATAAACCCAACAGCTAAGATAGTAACCATTGAGGATACTGCTGAGCTAAACATACCACACCCCAACTGGGTTAGAGAGCTTACAAGAGACACTGGTAGCCCAGAGACAAGCGTCACCATGTTCGATCTACTTAAGGCAGCTCTTAGGCAGAGGCCAAACTACATCATCGTTGGCGAGATTCGTGGAGCTGAAGGAAATATTGCGTTTCAGGCTATGCAGACTGGGCACCCAGTACTAGCAACCTTCCATGCAGCGTCTGTAGAGAGGCTTGTTCAGAGGATAACCTCACCACCAATAAACGTGCCTAAATCACAGCTAGACAACCTCAACTTCATAATAATCCAGAGTGCAGTCTACCGTGAGGGAGTCCTAGTACGTAGAGTACTAAGTGTTAATGAGATCATAGGCTATGAGCCTAGAACAGACTCAGTACTCTACGTCCCAGCATTCACGTGGGACCCGGTAAGAGACCGCTTCACCTTCCGTGGTCGTGGTACAAGCTACTTGTTAGAGGAGAAGATTGGTGTTAAGAGAGGCTTATCTAGAAGGAGTATGGGCTTAATCTACGATGAGCTTGAGCTTAGAGCTAAGATTATAAGAGCGCTTA
>CAZTPV010000080.1:0-5880 GCA_964615085.1 uncultured Desulfurococcales archaeon | reverse complement strand
CACTAGGGTATGGTGGAGGAGTATCTATAACGAGTAACTTTTTCGATTCATCAAGTCTAAAATCATACCTACCCTCTTTCTCCCACAACTTTATTATCTCTTCTTCTAATTCAGGGTTCCATCTCTTCTCTACTATTCTTGGCTTCAATTCTAACTCGTTCAAGGTCAAACACCCTTGATTGAGTAACTGTAGTGTTGTAGTAGTACATAGACTTATACTACCGTGTACTAGTCATTTTGCATGAAAAACGCTAAGATATATAAGCTTGTTACACATGCCGACTCCTGCAGCCTGCAAAGATTACTACTCCTCTCTCTCAGACTAGACACTAGACACTGTATCTACGTAATACGAGGGAATACAGAGCTAACCCAGAACACTAACGATAATACCCGCGTATTCCTAGGGGAGCACCCCCCACACCTAAATCCCCCCTCCAGACACCAACGAAATACCTATATAGTCCCTAGGAGATGTCATATTGACACGGAGCACATAGAAGAGAGAGGGTGAGAGAGAAATGCCCTGCACACAGCCCGTAAAGGTTAGGGACCCAACCACTGGGAAGGAGGTCGAGCTAGTACCAATAAAGGTATGGCAGCTAGCACCAAAGGGTAGGAAGGGCGTTAAAATCGGCCTATTCAAGAGCCCAGAGACTGGTAAGTACTTCAGAGCAAAGGTTCCAGACGACTACCCAATTTGCAGCTAAACTAGAGGACTTAGAATGACCTCAACCTCCTAACTGTTTTTTCCCAGGTTCTAACCTGGAAAACCCCTTGTCTCCCCCATCCCCCAATTCTAGCCTATTGTCGTAGCCTCCTAGCATTGTGATTGGTCTCTAGTCTAGCTTACAGCTTATTATTCTGTAACGATTAACTATGTTTTATGGGCTGAGTCATGGGGAGTTATGATAAGAAGATTGAAGTCTTCTTTAACCCCAGGTCAATAGCTGTTATCGGCGCCTCACGTAATCCTAGAAAGGTTGGCTACCAGATACTATACAATCTCTTGAAGAGCGGGTTTAAGGGGAGGGTTTACCCGATTAACCCCGCTGCTGATAAGATCCTGGGACTTAAAGCCTATCCTAGCATTCTTAAAGTCCCTGACGACGTTGACCTAGCTGTAGTTGCTATACCAGCGCCAAAGGTCCCTAGCGTTGTTGATGAAGCTGGGAGAAAGGGTGTTAAGGGGGTTATAGTGATTAGTGGTGGTTTTAAAGAGATTGGAGGTGAAGGTGCTAAGCTGGAGGAGGAGCTAGTTAAGATTGTACGGAAATATGGTATGAGGCTTATAGGACCAAACTGTATTGGCGTATACGTACCGTCCACTGGAGTATCAACGATGTTCATAACGAGAGAGAGAATGGGGATGCCGGGACCTGGGCCAATAGCCTTTCTCTCGCAGAGTGGGGCTTTTGGCATTGCGGTACTTGACTGGGCAGCTATGAGGGGTATGGGTATCAGTAAGTTTGTTAGCCTAGGCAACAAGGCTGATGTTGATGAAGTTGAGCTACTTTACTATCTTGAGCAGGATCCCGAAACACATGTTATAACATTATACATTGAAGGTATAGAGCATGGACGTGGAAGAGAGTTTATGAAGGCTTTGAGAGAAGTGACCCCAAGTAAGCCAGTTATAGTATTGAAGGCTGGTAGAACTGAGGCTGGAGCTAGAGCTGTATCCTCACATACTGGGTCTCTTGCTGGTAGCGATATAGTATATGATGCTGCTTTAAGGCAATCTGGTGCTATCAGGGCATATGGTATGGAGGAATTATTCGACATGGCTATGGCCTTAGCTCTTCAACCACCAGCTCGTGGACCTAGAGTTGCTATACTCACAGCTGGTGGTGGTAGTGGTGTTATGGCAACCGATGCAGCAGTTGACTTAGGGCTTAAAGTTCCAAGGCTAAGTGATAAAACTGTTGAGAAGCTAAGAAGGGTGCTACTACCCTTTGCGAGCCCCTATAATCCTGTTGACGTTACTGGTGGTGCAAGTGACGACCATATGCTTGAAGCACTAGAAATACTGATGAAGAGTGGAGAAGTTGATGCAATAATATGGATACCCTACTTCATGTTGCCAGGCTTTACAGATGCATTTGCTGTCAACTTTGCCAACTTAGTGAGAGAGATAAATAGAGAGCTTGATACACCAATACCAGTGGTTGGTGCAGCAACTGGTGGCGAGTATACCTGGAAACTTGCCTACGAAGCTGAAGAGAGAGGCATACCAATGTACCTATCTGTTGAAAGAGCAGCAAAAGCTGTCTGGGCACTATACAAGTATGGCTCATGGCTACGTAAATGCGGTACCTTCGAAGAGTATTTAGAAAAGTGGAGAAAAACTAGACTCTTATAAAGCGTTTTTCACAGCTTCCCTCAATATTTTAATACCAGTTAAAGCCTCATCCTCATTTATGATCAGAGGCGGTGATATACGAATTACGCTTTTACCGCATGGTAGTAGTACAAGACCTCTTCTTAGAGCCTCCTTGACAACTCTATTCCTGGTTTTTACGTCATGCTCCTTACTTTTAGGGTCTTTAACGAACTCTATACCCCAGGCGAGCCCTAAGCCCCTAACATCACCTATACGTGGGCTTAACTCTTTCAACGATGGAAGCTCCTCAGCGAATATTTTACTAATTCTCCTAACATGCGGTAAGAGGGATTCTATAACCCTGATAGTTTCTAGCGCAACTACACACGCTAGTGCATGGCCTCCAAAAGTGTTGCTATGAGCTCCAGGAGCAAAATCAAGCTCTGAAGGATATATCGTAGCCCCTATAGGCACTAATCCACCTCCAAGACTTTTAGCTAAAGTTACTATGTCTGGCTCAATACCAAAGTATTCTATGGCAAGCATGTATCCTGTTCTACCTAATCCCATCTGGACTTCATCGTCAACGAGTAGGATACCATGTCTTTTAGCTAACTTGCTAAGCTCTTTAAAGAACCCTCTAGGGGGAACTACATAACCTCCCTCACCCTGTATGGGTTCAAAGAATATTGCTGCTACCTCGTCAGGAGGCACGTAGTGTTCTAGAACCCAGTACTCTATATACTCTATCACTCTTGATACTAGTTCCTCAGGATGCTCGTACCCATCTATATGCCATGGGTTACGATACGGATTTGGGTAGGGTACATGTACTACGCCAGGCATTGCAGGAAAGTAGTTCTTTTTATGAATAGTTTTACTCGCTGTGAGACTTAAAGAGCCCATAGTCCTCCCATGGAACCCTCCTATGAAGGCTAGGAAGTACTTCCTGCCTGTAGAGAATCTTGCAATCTTTATCGCCGCCTCAATAGCCTCTGTACCACTATTGCAGAAGAAGACTTTACGAGGAGTAGTACCTGGAGGAAGCTGAGCTAGCTTCTTGGCTAGAGCAACTTGGTATGGGTTGAAAAAGTCTGTTCCAGCTGCGTGTCCTAAAACCCTTAATTGTTTAACAGCAGCGTCAATTACTCTGGGGTGTGATGGGTATCCCAGATTAGATGCAGAGACCGACGATGTAAAGTCAAGGTATACATTGCCGTCAACATCGTATAGCCATACTCCCTCTCCACGTTCTACTACTAGAGGGAGGTTTTCTGGATCATGTGTTGTTGTCGCAACATACTTATAGTGTTCATTGATTATCCTCTTGGCGTTAGGGCCTGGAGGCTCAACTCTAATGAATGGTTTACCCATGACTAATCTCCATGCATAATACCACTAAGGGGTTATCGGGAGTTTTTAGAAGCTATGCTATCAATCCAGCCTTCCTCTGGACAAGTAGTTGTGTATTTCTTCAGCCGCCTTAACACCTTCCTGAAGAGCATAACCTATTCTTGAAGGCCCTAGTACTAAGTCTCCTGCAGCAAATACTTTAGGGTTTGTTGTCTGGTGGCCTTTAACAAGCTTTACCCATCCATTGTCAACTTCTATACCGTACATGGTATGATGTAAGGGAGGACTTGGCTTCTCCCCCACAGCTATGAGTACAACGTCAACGTCCAAGCTAAACTCTGTGCCTGGAACTGGTACAGGCTTTAACTTGCCTTGGGACTCTACAAGCTTAGTCTTCTGAAGCACCACTTTCTCAACGTGTCTAGTCCCCTCAAACCTAATGGGTATTGTTAACTCTAGAGGCTCAACATGATATGTTTTAATGAGTCTCTCAAATTCTTCAACACCCATAGGTGCCTGGTATCTAGTCCTACGATACGAGAGGTAAGCCCTAGTTATACGAGTACCGTAATACTTTAATGGTACTTCAAGAGCATCTACAGCTGTATGTCCACCACCAATAACTAGTAGTACACCATTTACAGGTGGGAGTTCTTGCTCACTAATATAGCCTTGTCTTACCAGGTTAAAGCCTATAAGCCAGTAGAAAGCCTTGTAGACTCCTTCAAGGTTCTCTCCAGGAATGCCAAGACTACGGGGCTTCCAGGCACCAGTGGCTAGTAGTACTGCATCATAGTCTCTAATGAGGCTTTCAAACTCCAGAGTGCTCGTGATTTGTTTAATTATGTAGCTTGGATAGTCCTGCTGAGGTGAGTTAGCGTACACTAACGTTCTAGTCTTAAACACTACACCTGACTCCTCTAGCTCCTTTATAGCCTTCCGAATACCAGCTTTAGGTACACGGTACTCTGGTATACCGAACAATAGTAATCCTCCTGGTTCCGGCATTTGATCGTAAACCGTGACACTATACCCCTTACATGCAAGGTATCCCGCTGCAGCAAGGCCAGCTGGCCCCGCTCCAACAATTGCTATGCTACCTTTCTTTAGCTCAGGAACCTCGGATATACTACACTTGAGGAACTTCAAGATGCTTCTAGCCCTCCACCTGGTAGTATATTTCCCCCTCTGCTAGTATTTTAGGCTGGTGGAATGGGTGTTTGGTGGGTGTTAGGTTGGATACTTGTAGGTCAAAGGCTCCAGCGAAGATTATCTTGTTTGGAGAGCATTTTGTCGTGTACGGGGTTCCAGCTTTAGCTGCTGCAGTGGGTCTTTATGCTAGAGTTGTAGCTAAAAGAGCTACGTGTAACAGTAGCATTATATGTTCAACAGCTATTGGTGTTTGTGAACCAACTTCAAAACTCGATAGGCTTAAGCATTTAGCACCTATAGCTAAGATCATGGACGAGGATAACAAGATAGTGGCTCTCATAGACTCAGACATACCTATAGGAGCTGGGCTTGGGAGTAGCGCTGCTATAGCTGTCGCGTTAGCTGCAGCTGTTAGAGGACTAGTACATGGTGAGATTGATCGTACCCTGGTCCTAAAGGACGCCTTTGAAGTAGAGAAGATTGTCCATGGAAAACCTAGTGGAATAGATAACACAGTATCTTGCTATGGAGGTTTCATCCTGTATTCACCTCAAGGCATTCTAGAGAGGATTAACACTAGGATTACTGGTATCAAGATCCTAGTTGCTTATACTGGCATTAGGCGTAGCACTAGGGATGCTGTTGAGAGGGTAAAAGCACTAAGGGTAAGGTTTATGAGAATATTCAGTTGTCTCGAGGAGGCGGTTAGAAACATAGTTGATGAAGCTCTGCAAGCACTTACAAGAGGGGACGTTGTTAAGCTGGGAGAGCTTATGAACATAAACCATGGACTCTTATCAGCAATAGGCGTCTCAACACCAGAGCTTGAGGAGCTTGTATACTTAGCTAGGAAGGCAGGAGCACTAGGAGCGAAGATCACTGGCGCAGGACTTGGCGGATCAATCATTGCATTAGCTTGGGAGGATGATGCTAAGAAAATCCATAATGTATTAGAGCGAAAGGCTGCTAAGGTCTTCATACTAGATCTAGGAGTTGATGGTGTTTCCCTTGAGTGTTACTAGGGTGTAGGGGGCTAGGAGGAGATGCATCTA
>CAZTPV010000079.1:0-11664 GCA_964615085.1 uncultured Desulfurococcales archaeon | reverse complement strand
GCCCACCAGACCTACGTAACCCTCCTCCAGGATGTAGGTTCCACCCAAGATGCCCCTATGCATCTGAGAGGTGTAGGAGGGAGGAGCCTAGACCATCAATGGTTGATGGGAGGCTAGTCTCATGCCACCTCTATGTGGGGTGAGGGCTTGTGAGAGGCGACTACATAGTCTATGCAGAGAACCTACACAAGTACTTTAGGGTTGGAGGCCTATTATCACCTAAAGTGGTTGTTAGAGCAGTTGACGGTGTAACCATAGGTGTTAGGAGGGGTGAAGCACTAGCTGTTGTTGGTGAGAGCGGCTCTGGTAAAACAACACTTGGTAGAACCATACTGAGACTCTACACTCCCGACGCTGGCCGAGTAGTATTCGATGGAGTTGATATAACGAGGATGCCAGAGAAGAAGCTTAGAAGGCTGAGGAGGAGGATGCAGCTCATACCCCAAGACCCTTACGCAGCCTTTAACCCCCAGCAGACTATTGGCGATAGTGTTAGAGAGGTTCTTGAGGTTCACGGTATAGCTCGTGGCGCTGAGGCTGTTGAGAGGGTTTACAAGCTCTTCGAGAGGGTAGGGTTAACACCACCTGACGACTTCTATCACAGGAAGCCCTACCAGCTTAGTGGTGGTCAGCTACAGAGAGCAGCTATAGCTAGGGCTATGATACTTGAGCCAGACTTCATAGTAGCTGATGAACCCACATCAAACCTTGACGTCTCGATCCGAGCTGGGATCATAGACTTGATACTAGAGTTTAGGGAGAAGCTAAACCAAGCACTACTATTCATAACACACGACATAGCTACCGCCAAGCTTGTAGCTCAAAGAGTTGCAGTAATGTATCTAGGTAAGATCGTGGAGGAGGGGCCTATGGATAAGGTTACGAGAAGCCCTCTACACCCCTACACTCAAGCCCTCATAGAGGCTATACCAAGACTCCACGGTAAACCTGGTAAGCCTAAGATTCGTGGAGAAATAGCAGATCCTAGGAGGGTTCCCAAGGGCTGTAGACTACACCCAAGATGCCCATACGCCATGGACAAGTGTAGGAGGGAGGAGCCACCACTAGTAGAGGTTGAGGCTTCTAGGAGGGTAGCATGCTGGCTACACTATAGGAGGTAGGAGGCTTGCTAGCCTACCACTATAACTCTAACACTAGGATTGACTAGTCTCGCTAACGGCACGCTCAGCATTAAGCCTAGTAGTGCTAGCATTATCATCCTCCACGGGCTTCCAAGCCTCACTCTCCTACTAGTAGCTTTACACTCTTCAATCCACCCTACAACTCTCCCATAAGCCCTATCCAGTGTGAAGACGCAGCTCCTCCTCAATAGTGCAATGTATACTGCTCCAACAATATCATTAGTTGCTCCAGACAAGTGTATAACTGATGCCACTGTTAGAGCTAGTGCAGCTAAGCCACTTGAAGCTCTAAGCCATAGTAGTATTGGGGCTTCTACGAGTAGTAGTGGTGCTAGTAGGATGAGCACCATGTCCCGTGACGGTATTGGATCTAGGTACTCGACCTGTAGAGCTCCATACCTTAGTAGTGTAGTGATTTTAGCTCTATAGCCTAGTAGTCTAGCTGTAATGTAGTGTGCTAGCTCATGCACTACAAGTACTATGAGCGATGATAGTAGTATGGCTGCTAGAGTCGCAGTACTGGTAGCTACTATGAGGGGCCTACCATAGACTAGTAGTGTTGCTTCAAGGTAGAATGGTATTAGGAAGCCTGCTAGGAAGTAGGCTACCATCATGCTTATAGGCTTAGCCTCCTCTAAGCTAGAGTCACCTCCACAAGCCCTAGCTGTGTGCTGCACCAACTAGATCCATCCACGATAGGTTGTTTTGTTCAAGATACTCTCTTACCCCCGATACTATTCTCTCAACGACTCTAGGGCCTTCAAGTACTAGTGCTGTTGCAATCTGTACTGCTCTAGCTCCAGCTAATGCTAGCTCTATAGCCGCCTCCCAGCTATCAACACCACCACAGCCCATGATCTCTGCTCTAGTCTCACGGTAAACCACGTATACGGTGTACACTGCTAATGGCCTTATAGGGGGGCCTGAAAGCCCTCCATAGACGGCTGTTAATACTGGTCTTCTAGTGTAGATGTCTATCTTCATAGCCTTAACAGTGTTTATCAGTGTTAGAGCTTTTGCTCCAGCTTCTAGCGCCTTAGATGCATGGTCTACAATCCTATCCCAGTACCCTAGCTTAGCTATAACTGGTATCTTAGCTGCTGCTGAAGCCTCTCTAACAATCATGTATGTTGTTCTAGGTGACTCCACTATGCTAGCTCCTAAGCCTCTTACGTGTGGACAGCTGAGGTTAACTTCTATAGCATCTGCTCCAGCCTCCTCCGCTTTAGCTGCTAGCTCGAAAGCCTCATGGGGGTTTGATGGAGCTATACTCACTATTACTGGCGTACTATGCTTCCTACAAGCCTCTACAAGGCTTCTAGCAGCACAAATGCCAGGGTTTGCTAAGCCTACAGCATTGATTACACCACCACCAGGAGCTGCTACGATTATTGGTGGGTTGTAGCCCTCTCTAGGCTCTAGTGTAAGTGACTTAGTTACTACAGCTCCAAAGCAAGCTTCTGAGAGTAGTCTGTCAAGAAGCTCTGGCTTATCATCTAAGACTCCAGATGCTTTAACAATAGGGTTTCTAAGCCTTAAACCAGCTATGCTTGTCTCAAGCCTAAAGCTCATCTAGTCCTCCACCTCACTATGTTCTCCCCATAACCTGGCTTAGCTATGATAGAGCCTTCATGCATTGCTAGTTTACCAGCAACAATCACTGCTACTGGCTCACCACGATACTCAAACATGTTGTACACAGTATAGCCTGTCTTAGACCGCGTATGGGTAATGGTTATCCTCCCTGACCTAGAGAAGTCTATGACTGTAGCGTAGCCTGGATACCCTCTCCTAGCTAGTGGAGGCTTAACACCTATAATCCTTGAGGGGCCTAGTGAAGCTAGTCTAGCTAGATCATAGAGGCTTATAAGCCCGCTACGAGCTAGTGTTGCTAGTACTCTCGCATAAGCTTCAAGACCTGTTAGCCCTGCTGGACAGGTTCCTGGATCTCCAAGCTTCTCTCGTAGGGTGTGTGGAGCATGGTCAGTTACTATCGCGTCTACAAGGCCTTCAGCTACTAGTTTTAGGAGGCTTAGCCTATCAGTAACCCCTCTTAATGGCGGGTTGACACGGTAGACACAATAGTCTGCACCGGCGTGGTTTTCGTCCATGACGAGGTAGTGTATGGCTGTATCACAGGTTAGCTTAAGCTTTTTAGCAAGCTCAACACTAGCTCCAGAGGATAAGTGTGTTACGTGGACTCTTGCACCAGTTGAATCTCTAAGCCTTGAAGCATACCTTACACCAGCTAGCTCACACCACAACCCCCTAGTACTCCTAGAGCACGCGTACTCGTATGAGGGGAGCGTATCCGGGTCCTCTGGGTGAACTACTACGATAAGTCCTCTAGTAGCAGCCTCTCTAACAGCCTGTAGAGTTTCAACCCTATAGTAGTCCTTTGGGTATACTTTAACACCTATAACAGGCTTTGATAGAAGCTCCCTAGGATCTACACCACCTAGTGGAACACCAGCATAGACACCATAACCTGTAACGCTCAAGCTTCTAAGCCTTCTAAGCTTCTCCTCAACTAGTGCTGGTGATCTTAGCTCTGGCTTAGTGTTAGGCATGTCTACTACAATGCTTACACCACCTAGTAGTGCTGTTAGAGTCCCCGTGTACTCATCCTCCTTATACGAGTAGTCCATCCCCCTAAGATGCACGTGCATGTCTATGAATCCTGGGAAGAGTATGACACTCATCCTACTAGAGTAGTCTAGCACTATGTCTGCTTCAAGCCTAGCACTAGGACCTCTAACATCAAGTACAACACCATCACCATAGAGTACTTGGCCTTCAACAACACCTTTATCGGGGTCAAATATTCTTCCACGGTAGAGTAGAGTCTCCAGCTACTTCACCTCCACTCCAGTAATCCTCCTATACACTTCTATGGGGATGAGAGGCCCATCCCTACATAGGAGTAGTCCACCACCAATATGGCATGAGCCGCAGAAGCCTACACCACACTTAACGATCTCCTCAAGGACAACGTATCCTCTAACCCCTCTAGGTAGCCTCCTAGTAGCCTCATCTATCATTGCTTTAGGGCCACAGATTATCACAGTTGAATCCCTTAAGGCTTCATCATAGACTCTTAGCGCTAAGTCGATAACAGTTCCCCTTAACCCCATGCTACCATCATCAGTAGCGACTAGGACTCTAAAACCCATCCTAATAGCCTCGTCAACGTATAGTAGTAGGCTGCTCGTCTTAGCGCCAACAATATAGGTTACAGTAGCTCCAACACTTCTCGCCAGCTTCATGAAGTAGAGCATTGGTGCTGCACCAACACCACCAGCAACTAGTGTATAGGCTCTACCAGGCTCTGGCTCTAAGCCTCTACCCATTGGCCCTCGAACCCCTAGCATGAAGCCCTCCCTAGCCTCTACAAGTCTTCGTGTAGTCTCACCTCTAGCAAGTACTGCAAACACTAGAGTGTCTCCATGATAGTCTGCAACACTTAATGGTATCTCCTCACAGCCTGGAACCCAGACCATCATGAACTGGAAGGGTTTAGGCTCCTCCACCAATGGTTCTAGAAGCCTTACCCTAATCAGTGAGAGTCCTGGACCAACTCTACGATTCTCAATAACCCTGGCGTGCACGATCTCTAGGAGATGGTGTAGCTTCATCACCCATACCTCTGCTGTAGCTGAGCTATTATATCGTTAACAGTTAGGTACGTTCCACAATAATCGCATCTAAGTATCACAGGCTCTCTTGAGACTACAGTAAACGATGTTGTTACTGGCTCTCGGGGCTTACGAGTAATGCAGGTTGGGTTGGGGCATGTTAGTAGCCCTTTAATCCTCTCTGGCAGCTTAACCTTCCTCTTAACGACAACACGGTAGTCTCTGATAATGTTTATTGTTGCCGTAGGGGCTATGAGGGCTATGAGGTCTACTTCACCACCACTAAGCTCCCTACCCTCAATCTTCACGATATCCTTCCTACCAAGCTTCTTGCTCTCAACGTTCATCACTATAGCTACGCGGTAGCCCTCCCTACCAGTAATACCTAGTATCCTTAGAACGTGTAGAGCTCTACCAGCGGGTATATGGTCTATCACTGTCCCATCACGAATCTTCCTAACAATAAGCTCCTTAGATGTCAAGGCCTAACACCCTCTATTAAGCATAGTAGTGCCATACGTACTGGAACACCATAGGATGCCTGCTTGAAGTATGCTGCGTAGGGTGTCTCGTCAACCCTGGGGTCTATCTCATCAACCTTAGGTAGTGGGTGTAGTATCTTTAGGCTCTTCTTAGCCTTCTCTAGGGTCTTAAGTGTCACTCTATAGCTCCCCTTAACCCTCTCGTACTCCATGGGGTCTGGTATCCTCTCCTTCTGTATCCTTGTAACGTACAGTACATCCAGCTCCTCTATGACGTCTTCAATCCTCTCAACCTCCACAACCCTTAAGCCCCTCTTAGTGACCTCGTCTAGAACCTCTCTCCTCATCCTAAGCTGTGGTGGTGATATGAGGTAGACCCTCTCTGGCCTATAGAGTGTTAGTGCTAGTGTGAAGCTAGCAGCTGTCCTAGCGTATCTAAGATCACCCATAACGCCTATGACTAGGCCGTCAACACCTCCAAACAGTTTTCTTATCGTGTACAAGTCTATCATTGCTTGTGTTGGGTGGTGCTGCCTACCATCTCCAGCGTTTATCACTGGTGATGAAGCTATCTCCGCAGCATACTTTGCTGCTCCCTCAAACCTATGCCTTATAACTATAATGTCTGCGTATGAGTCAAGCATCCTTATCGTATCAGCTAGGCTTTCACCCTTAGCTATGGATGTTGCCTCCTCACTCGTGAACCCTATAACGTCTCCTCCAAGCCTCTTCATAGCTGCTTCAAAGCTTAGCCTAGTCCTAGTGCTAGGCTCGAAGAAGGCTAAAGCTAGTATCTTACCCTCTAAGAGTCTTAGCTTACTCCACCTATACCTCTCCATGACGTCAGCTAGCTCAAAGAGCTCTTCTAGATCACTCCTCGAGAAATCAGTTATGGTTATAACGTCTCTACCCTTGAAAGGGCATTAACGCCCGCTCTCAAGGTATGATTTTATCAGGCTATAAGCCTTGTCGCTTATCAGGCCTAGAGAGTAGAGCTCCTCTACTAGCTCATGAGCTGTAGTGAGGCTGTAGAGCTCTACTCCTAGCTCTCTAAGCCTCTCTCTAGCCCCTTGACACCTATCGACAATGACTAGGGCTGCTACAGGCTTACCACCATGATCACGTATAGCCTTAATAGCTCTAGCTAGAGAAGAACCAGTAGTAGCTACATCATCTACTACTAGTACTTGTCTACCCTCAACAACACCTTCAACAAGCCTGCTAGTGCCGTGGCTCTTCCTCTCACTCCTAACGTATGCTAGAGGCTTACCCATCTCATAGGCTATCATTGAGGCCCATGGTATGCCTCCAGTAGCTACCCCAGCAACCACATCGTGTGGTATGCTTCTAGCCTTCTCTACAAGCATACCTACAATCTCACGGTAAAGCTGTGGGTGTGCTAGTGCTCTCCTAAGATCTATATAGTATGGGCTTAAACCTCCTGAAGAAAGCTTGAACGAGCCTACAAGTATGCACCCATACCTGTACAGCTTCTCCCCAAGAGGCATAGAGCTCTCCTCTGCTCTTCTACAATCTCTAGAGCTCTCTTCTTAGGGTTCTCGTCCCTAGTCACTATCCTCCCAGCAATCTCTAGGTCAGCACCAGCCATGATAGCCTGACCAGGCTTAGCTCCCTGAGCACCAACACCTGGAGCTAGTAGTACCATGTTACTACCCACAATCCTCCTCACAACTCTTATTATGCTAGGCCTTGTAGCTGGCACAATAAGGCCGCTAGCACCAGCTTTAAAGGAGGCGTCTAGGAGGCCTAGTAGGCTTCTATCGAGAAGGTCTCTAGACCCCTCATGGCTCATGGAGACTACGGTTATGAGTTCTACACCATGCTCTCTACACTTATCAGCGATAAGCTCTAACGCGCCTTTAAACCCTATGAAGCTGTGAGCTATCACAGCGTTAAAGCCCGTGGAGGCAGCTTCCTCAACGACTAGTGATGATATGTAGCCTATATCGGCTAGCTTCATATCAGCTATCCAGTACTCATCACTATACTCTCCAATGAGTCTCCTTACATCCTTGAACCCTACTCTAGCGACTAGTGGTAGGCCAAGCTTATACGCTACTGGTACCCCTCTAACCATGCGTATGATGTTTAAACACCAGTCTACAGGGTTTGAGGCCTCTCGTGGAGGATCTAGCGCTAGTACTAGTCTTGAGTGCTTGTCTAATAGGCTTCTAAGAGTCTTAGCCACTCTGACCCCCCTCCCTATACCGTACGCTATAATGGTGTTATGAAGCTAAACTTCTGGAAGACTACAGCATACTCTAAGGGCACTAGTACTGTTAGTACTCTAACACCAGCACTATAGAGTGGAGCTATAGTGTAGGGTGGTGCATCAGTAACATCAACAACTCTAGGTGAGCATGCCTTCACAATCCTAGCGGTTTTAGTAGCTACATCTCTTGCTGTAGGCCTAGTCTTAGGTGACATGTCGACTCTATACACTCTAGCTATGCCAGCCTCCTCAAGAATGTCGCCGAGCTCTTGTAGCGCCATCCAGCCGGGTAAAGGTTTTGATGGTAGTAGGAGCTTTAGGATCCTATCATCCTTCCACGCTAGTGCTGCTGCAGCCATTACTGGTGCTATACTAGTTCTAGCTATCACCATGTCTGGTTTAGCTTCAAACCCAACCCTCTTAGCTACCTCTTCTAGGAGGCTCTCAAGACTCTTCCTAGCAGCTTTAAGTAGTTCGCTCTCGAGCCCACCTTCCTCTCCACGAGCAACCTTCATGAATAGTTCGCCGAGGCCTAGAGTAGCCATGGAGCTCAAACCCCACATACCGTCTTAAGTCCTGCAACCATGCTCATAGCATAGTATAGTAGTGCTGCTATGAGTCTTAGAGATCTCCTCCTAAGCTTTAAGAGCACTCTTGCTGACATGGTAGCACCTATGTACGAGCCTACTGCTAGTGGTAGGGCTGTAGCTAGGCTAAAGACCCCGTGGATAACGTAGGATGCTAGCCCAGTAGCAGCTGTAACTAGGACCATTAGCTTACTTGTAGCTAGTGCAGTCTTAACTTCTAAGCCTAGGATCCCAATGAGTATTGGTACTTTCACAACACCACCACCAATACCCGCTAGAGCTGATAGTGCTCCAGCAGCAAGACATAGTGGTAGTGTTACAGCAATCCTCCCAGCTGTTAAACCCCTCTTAGCCTCTAGCCTAGACGACAACAGTACTATGGTCCCAGCAATAGCTAGTGCTAGTGAGACTATGAGTGATACCTGCCACCCCCTAAGCCTTACAGCTATTAGGCTCCCCACGTAGGCTCCTAAAGCTGTAGCAGCTTCAAGTAGTAGTGCTAGCTTAACTCTAACCAAGTGGTGTTTATAGAGCTGGTATAGGCCTCCAACCCCGGTTCCCACCACAGCTGCTAGACTACTTGAAACAGCGTAGTGTGGCTCATAGCCTAATGCTATCAGTGTTGGTGAAACTATACTACCTCCACCAATACCTAGTAGTGTGCCTATGAAGCCTGCTAAAACACCTAAAACTACTAGGAGTAGTTGGGTAATCAAACTACTCAACTCTCTAGTATGGTGAACCTACCGTTAGAGTACACTAGGTCTCCATCAGCATAGACTTCAACTCTACTAGCATCCTTTATCAAATCCCAGTGAACACTACTAACATTCCTACCACCAGTCTCTGGGTATGCTGAGCCTAGCGCAAGGTGTAGAGTTCCACCCCTCTTCTCGTCGAAGAGTATGATCTTTGTATGCCTATCAATACTGTAGTTGAGGCCGAAAGCAAACTCTCCAACCCTCTTAGCACCCTCATCAGTAGCTAGAATGGATTTTAGCACGTCATCTCCTCTAGCAGCTTTAGCTTCAACAACAACGCCTCTACGGAATACTAGGCGTACACCCTCAACCTCGTAGCCGCTGTAGAGGCTAGGGTACTCAAACTCTATCCAACCCTCAACACTATCCTCTATAGGTGCTGTAAAGACTTCACCGCCAGGCATGTTGTATTTACCGTCATCGTTAATCCACTTCCTACCGCCAACCTTGAGGAACAAGTCTACACCCTTACCAACGATCTTTATCTCATCACTCTTCGATAGCACTTCTATAATCCTCTCCTGCATCTCAGCTTGCATCCTCCAAGCCTTAACTGGATCCTCCTCGTAGAGTTTAAGAGCCTTGAAGACGAAGTCCACGAAGTCTATGAAGCTCATTCCAGCTTCTTGTGCAAGAGCTCTAGTGGGGTATGGTGTTACAACCCAGCGTAGTTCTCCACGAGCACTCCTCTCGAGAAACACTTTGTGGACTCTAGCTGAAGCCTTATATGTTCTAGCAACTCTATCAGCTGGTACACCTACTAGAGGTCTTGCATGGCTTGGAGAAATTATGTTGATTAGAGCGTTAGCCTCCTCCATGACTCTAAGGTCTATTCTAGGCTCGTGCTCAAGAGCCTCTATGGAGGCGTACTTGTAGAATGCTTCTGTTAACAGTTCATCTCTAAGCATAGTCACTGGGTAAGCTCCTCTAGATGCGAGAGCTTTAACAAGCTCATATACTAGTGGTACTGCTTCAACGCCAGCACTTATAACAACCTCCCATCCAGGCTTAGCCTCTATACAGTAGTCCACGAGTAGTCTTGCATGCTTCTCTAGAAGGCTAGTCCATAGCAAGGCTTTAGCCTCCTCACCTGCTAGGCTAGTATCATCCAGTAAATAAAGGGTTACCACCACACCCTAATACCCCAAGCAGGCATAGTATCGGTTGGAGGCTGTTAGTATGGGAAGCCTACTAGTCTCCGAGGTTATGATGAGGGATTACCCACGCATAGACAAGGATGATAGCCTTGAGAGAGCCCTAGAGGTCATGGAGGACTACGACCTTGATAGAGTTGTTGTTTTCGATGAGGGTAGGCTCGTGGGGGTGATGACTAAGAAGGATATAATGATGAAGCTTGCAAAATTGAGGACTAGGCTATGGTCTACTGGTAGACTCCACGTCTCAAACTTCATGACCCCAAACCCTAAGACTATTAGTGCTAGTGAGCCTCTCGCTAAGGCAGCTATAGTCATGGCTGAAGAGGATATTGGTAGCCTACCAGTAGTTAGTGGGGAGGATGTTGTAGGGCTTGTAACAAGGCTTGAAGCTAGCTTCGTGCTTAGAGATAGGAGTGATATTAGAGCACTAGACGTTATGAGAACCCTACCTGAAGCCCTTAAGGAGACACATAAGGTTCTACACGCTAGGCAGCTACTCTTAAGATACGATACCCCCTTCCTACCAGTAGTTGATGAGGCTGGTAGACCAGTAGGATACGTGACCATAGACATTATTGCAGACGCCTTCATAGCCTTCTACAAGAGGGTTCCAGAGAAGTATAGGAAGGAGAGGATTGAACACCTACTAGTAGCTGACATCATGAGGTTGAGGCCACCATCAGTTGCACCAGACACGCCCCTGCCAGAGGTCATAAGGGTTATAGGTGAGAGGAGGAGTAAAGGGGTTATAGTCCTACACAACAATAGGATTGTAGGCATCATAACACTACACGACCTAGTAAGGTATGCTGCGAGGCTAGCGCAGAGCCATGGAGAAGTGTAGAGTTGTAGTAGCGTCTAGGAACCCTACAAAGACGAGACCAGTTGCAAGAGCCTTCCAGCTAATGCTGTGTAGCCCAGAAATAGTAGAGTTTGAGCCTATTAGGAGAGTTGAACAGCCTATAGGCCTTGAGGAAACAGTAGCACTAGCTGTCGATAGGGCTAGGCAGGCTATGAACGCTATCCCAGGAGCAGACTACTATGTTGGTGTTGAAGCTGGAGCGTTCATGGAGAAGGCTACGGGTAAGCCAATGGAGCTACAAGTTGTAGCTGTACTTGATAAGCATGGTAGGCTAACCATAGGTTTTAGCCAAGCATTCGAAATACCTAGCAACTGGTTTAAGGAGATGACGGAGGGTAAGCCACTAGGAGCAATAGCTGAGGAGGCTACTAGGAGAAAGTCTATTGGCAGGTGGGAGGGGATTATAGGGTATCTCACGAGGGGGGTCATCACCAGGAGCATGCTAACACTACACGCAGCGATAATGGCTCTAACACCTAGAGTGAACACCAAGCTCTACCAGTTGGAGGGGTCTTAGAGAGCCTAAGGTGTAGCTAGACGTGGCTGTAGACGTGCTTGTTGTCTCTGGCTCTCCTAGGAGGGGTGGAAACTCAGACCTCATAGCAAGCCTTGTAGCTAGGGAGCTGAGGGTTCAGGGGCTTAGCGTTGAGACTATAAGGGTTGCAGACTACAATATTAAGCCATGCCGGTCCTGCCGAAAATGCCTAGAGCTAGGCTACTGCATCATACAGGATGACATGAAGCTACTATACGATAAGCTCCTATCATGTAAGGCTCTAGTAGTAGTCTCACCAGTCTACTTCAA
>CAZTPV010000078.1:0-5444 GCA_964615085.1 uncultured Desulfurococcales archaeon | reverse complement strand
TAGCCGAATACTTATATCAAGTGTTTATGAGACCCTTTACCAACAAGTTAAGCGTCTCGATGGAGGAGTGGCCTAAGACACTTGGATTCAAGAATAAAGAGCTAGAAGAGCAAATGAGTATTGCTAAGCGTATTGTTGAAGCCGCAGCTGCAGCAAGAATGAATGCAGGGTTAAAGCTTAGACAACCAATTAAAAGCGTAATAGTCTTTACCGATAACGATAAAGTTAGGGATGCTGTTGATAAGCTCAAGGAAATAGTAATGCTAATGGCGAACGCTAGGGAGGTTAAAGTGGAGCCTTCAAGTAAAGTTGAAGAGGTGGTCAAGTATACCGTGAAACCTAAGTATGAGACACTTGGACCTAAGTATCGTCACCTAGTAAAAGACATTATTAAGCTCATAGCTGAAAGAGGAGATGAGATTGCAAGAAGTATTATCAAACATGGAACCTACACGTTTAAGCTACAGGGAAGGGTAATAGAGTTAACAAGAGAGGATGTAGAGATAAAGCCCACGTATATTAAAGGATACAGCGTTGCTGAAACAGACTTCGGCTGTGTTGCAATAGATACGAGACTGTCAGATGAGGAAATATCTGAAGGAATTGCTAGAGATATAGTGCGCAGAGTTCAATACATGCGCAAGAAATTAGATCTTGAAATTACAGAATACATTGAAGTACTCTTATATGCTCCACATGAACATACCAAGTATATTCAACAACGAATTAACTACATAGCGCAGGAGACAAGAGCTAAAAGGATAATTTTCTGCAACTCCGAAGAAGAAGTTGAAAGGAACAGCGATATGGCAGTAAGATGGAGTATAAGTGGTTATGATTATGTAATAGGGATTAAGAGGTCAGCCGGTTGATCCCTCCACATTAGATATCGGTTTATCGGGCCTTCATCACCTCAGACAGATGGCTTTCTACAAGCCCTCTTTATAATCTTCTTTGCAATTTTATAAAGCTTCTTTGGAAACTGGAACTCTATTGAATAACCGTTATTTAATTGAATGACAAGCATATAGTATTGAGGCTCATCATGCTCATGCTTACTCTGAATAGGTTTAATGATTTTAATTTCCTTTACTTCACTACACTTAATAATTTTATAGTTAGAGGTGCTAGCTCTAGATTTCTTCTTACGTATACTGTAAAGAATGAGATCCATTCTACGTTGAAGATAAGTGCGTGGCCTAAATTGTTCCCAATATTCTCCGAGATACCTTAGCACGATAAAGTCTTCACAGAAAGCAACATCATAGTGTACAGTATCTGGCCCTCTTCTAGTCTTTAAGCTGTAGAGAACACTGTCTTGATCTGAGAGGCATAAGCTTATAGCATCCTCTAATTCATTACTCATGAAACTCTCACCAGATTGACGTGGCCTGATAGAAACTAGGTTTTCAGAAGGCAGGTATAAGGTTTCACTTATAGTTGGATACGTCATGGAGACTAATAATTGGGAAGTTGCTACTAGGTACGTAGAGATACTGAGGGAACGATCTACACATGGCTGATGATATCTTTAAGCTCTTGGAAACGGAGTTTAGTAGCAATCAAACTAATAATAGTGATACTAATACGATTGATATGAGAGAAGATAGTAGTGTAGAAGAGAGTATTCAAAGAAAAGTTATTGAGATCTATGGCAAGACTATTAAACATGTTAAACCAGCAAGGACACCCAAAGAGGTTATATCTAGGCTTTATAACGATTACAAGCTAATAGTTGACGAAGAGGTTGTAAACATAACACTAGCCGCATTTCTTGCTGGACGTCCAGTACTCTATGAGGGGCCTCCTGGCACGGGGAAAACTGAAATAGGAGAGGCAATACTGACTCTTTGGTCAGGAAAATCAGCTTTTATCCTACCTTGTAGTGAGAACTACGATGAATATCGGGTAATAGGTGATTTCCATCCTTTAATGGCATTAAGATATGGTTTTAATGAGAAGAGTTTTATACCAAGACCTCTCCTTGCCGCATTAATACTCGATACAGGGGTTCTTGTTGATGAAATTAGAAGATCTAGTGAAGAGTTCCAGAACATGTTACTAGACATTATAGATAAGCGAAGAATTATAGTTCCCGAACTAAAAACGGTATTCCGGGCTAAGGGCATAGGGTTCCAAATAATACTTACAAGTAATCCTGAGGATATAGCGCAGGGAGAGTTAAGTGACGCCTTCCTTAGACGTGTCGTAAGGATAAGATTCGATTACCCTCCTCCAGAGAGGGAAATAGAGATAATAAAATTAAGGTTGGACTCTGACGTACAGTTCCCAACTAAGCTGCTGAGAAAGATTGTGGAAGTGGCTAATGAACTTAGAAAATCTAGCACCTATAAACCTGGACCCGCAGACACAGTTTTATGGGCTAGAATTGCAGCACGACTTGCAATGCTACGGGGAAGCGATGAGGTCACATACAAGGATGTCATAGATGCAGCCTTTGCTGTATTATGTAAGAGGGGCGACTACGAGGAGGTAGTTAATGCACTTAGAAAGGTTTTTGGAGGAGTTTAAAGCCAATAATCTAATACCAGAAGAGGTATTGAATCAGCTTGTAAAGGAAGCTTGTGATATAGCTCGCAAGTTAAGAGATAAAGGTGTTAAAGTCCCTACACATGCAGTCATCACTCTGATAAAACTTATTGAAAACTACTATGTATTGACTGGAGAGCTAATAACAACCCTTAAGAGCGGAATAGGTTTAAAGATGCTTAAAGCGGTTTTCGCATCAAATATCGCTGAAGAGAACCTTATTGATGCTATTATTAGAGAAGCTGAAGGAGCTTATGAAGTTAGAGATATCATAAAGAGGAGTGTTGAACTGCTAGGAGGGTATGGGAGAAGGATTAATCCTAGCAGGCTCTCAAGACTAGAGGAGAAGAGAGCCTATGCCATACTTAGAATGTATGGTTTGGTACGGAGGAGAAAAGGAAGAGAGTATATACCATCAAAAGCCGTAGTTGAGAGCAGTATTAAGAGAATCGAGAAAACTCGTGGAAGTAATCTGCGAGATTTAATCCTAAGAGATCTACGTAAAGGAAGTCTTAACACTGCCTTTATGCTACCTCAAGATCTTAGCGAAGTTATTGAGGAATTAAGTGTTATGGAGATAACTAAGCTTATTAGTATGTCATACAGTGTTGGTAATAAGGCTCTCGCAAGATATCTAATAGATGAGCTAAGCAAGCGCATTAAGAGTTTCGAAGAACTGGATAGAAATAGCGCACGCAAGCTCTATGATATAATAGTTCGTGAAAGAATGTTGCCTTTGATCAGTGATAACTTGTTAACTGTCTTAGTAAGGTCTGAACCTTCACTATTAGAGTTAATTTTACCAAAGATAGATAAAGCTAAGGCCAAGAGAATAATGAAGCTACTTGTTAAGAATTATCCAAATACTACTATATTGCCTAAACTCGTGAGAAACAATGCTGGGTTACAAGTAATTTTAGACGCTATTAAGCAGGGAGAATTGCCACCCATAGTTATTGGGTCAGCAAGTCACCTTAGAATCGGAGATAGAGATATCGAGGAAATATTCCAACTAGCAAGAGTAGAGGGGCTATTACTTAAGGCTATCATTAGCGGTAATGAGGGTTATGTAGATTATGCTGAATACGAGTTAGAAAGAATAAAAGATTCCAATCTCGATCCCAACATAATGTATAGAATTAAGGTTTTGAAAGACTTCATTACAACTAGGAGTATAGACTCTTTGAGCAAGCTAATTAGACTATACTCTTCACATTCTCCTACATTGGTAGTATCACTATTGAGCAAAATTAGCAAGTGTAGTTCCAGAGAGCTACAACAACAAGCTAGAAGGCTTGCCCAAAGATTTATTGAAATTCAAGTAACGAAGTTTAGGAGAAAGGCCAGAATCATCATGAAGAGAAGGATAGTGTATGGTCGAGGAGAGAGAATAGCCCTTCATGAAGCTTTAAGAAAATTAATCACGTTTAGGAATCCCCTTGTATCGTGGAAGACTACTAGAAGACCTCAACTAGTACTTGTACTCGATAAGAGTGGAAGCATGCAACCCTATACCGCAATGGCACTTTTAGCTGCTTCAGCGTTTTTAGATGGGATTAGGAGAATAGTGATATTTGATTCTAAACCCATAGTCATTGACATAAAGGGTAGAAGGTCGAAATACAAGATTCTCGACTATATTTTGTCGCTAGAGTTTAGCGGCTATACTGATGTAGTTAACGCCTTAGCTAGTGCTGTAAGAGGGCTTAAACCAGGCTATCTAGTACTGATCTCCGATCTTAGACAGACTGTGAGATCTAACGTTAGTGTAACTGATATGCTTAGCAGGCTTAAAACTAGAGGCTGGAGAATCTATGTTGTTTCTCCACCAACTATAGGCATTGAATTATCGAAGCTTAAGCAAATTGTTGATAAGGCTGTGATCATAGAGGATGAGAGGAGGATTGGAGAATGTTTAATAAAGCTATTAAAGGGGTAAAAGATGCCAGAATGAACGCAGTAGCAGAATACTATAATGCTTTAGCTGAAAACTATGATGAGTTATACGGTGTAGAACAACTGGAGAAGTATTTTAAGGCTTTAAGATTCATTAGCTCATGTATAAGAGACACTAATAAAATTATTGATATGGGGTGCGGAACAGCACTTCTAGCTCAACTATTAAAATTGTTTGATTGGAGTGGATATTACTTGTGTATTGATATTAGTTATAATATGCTGTCTAAGGCTAGGAATAGGTTAACTGAGATTGGACTACAATATGACTTACTGGTAGCTGACATATTTAGTCCACCTCTTAGGACCATTACTAGTGCATGCCTAGTGTCATTTACTGTGGTAACTGAAGAGAAACACAACATCTTCATTAAGAGGGCTTGTAGCATACTAAGTAAAGGTAAACTGCTATACACTGTACTATTTGAGCGAGACTTAAGAAACAGTTTAGAGGTTAAGAAAAGGTTCAAGATCGTTTTAAGCAATCATGAGGTACTTGATTTTATTGACTGTCGCGAAAATGATGAAAGCAGTATCAAGAGGTAGTAGATAGTAGGGTTGAAAGGCAATACTACTTACTTTAATGCTATGTGTAATGTGCTTCTCGTAGCTTTTAGTCCAGGTTCTCCATGCTTAACCTGTTTACAGGTTGGACTAAACTCTCCAAGATAGTGGCCTATCATCTCCGGAGTTATTTTTACTGGTATAAACTCCTTGCCGTTGTATACGGCTATGGTTAATCCAACCATTTCTGGCAATATTATCATGTCTCTTACATGTGTTTTTATCACAACCTTTTTGCCCTCAAGAATCTTCCGCCTAGCCTTTCTTATCTTCCATAGTAGTATCCTTTGCTGCTCCGTTAACCCTCTTAAAAGGCTTCTACGCTGTCTAGCTGGTAGCAATTTAACGAATTCATCCATGGGCATTGCAAGTAG
>CAZTPV010000077.1:0-8784 GCA_964615085.1 uncultured Desulfurococcales archaeon | reverse complement strand
TACATATAGTTTAGCCAATGCTTACACCACACTTAAGACCTTAACCTCAGCAGTCCCCTTAGTTATATTGTTAATTTTGTCAATAACCTCTTGTTGTAATCCAGCAGGTATTTCAAGCTCTGCAACAAGACTCCCATCCGTCCTCCAGTCCATGGACTTAACTTCCCCTAGGCGTTGAAGCTGGGAGTACGCACGCCCTGCATACTCTGGTGGTATGACTACTTTTAGCAAAGCTTTTGCTAGCTTTATTGGAATAATCCTACTAATAGCCCTAACTATAGCCATAGCTTGCTCTTCAACACTCTTATACAAGTCTATACCTACTCTCGCTTGCTCCATAGCAGCCTCTATCCTCGAAGGTGGTATAGGTAGCTTGGTGCGTGGGTCTATTGCACTTCTAGCGATATAGTTTATTATCTGCTTCTTTTTAGCCTCAATAAGTTTTCTACGCTGCTCAGCAGTAAGTTGGAGCTCTCCTCTCCTAACTATTTCTGCAGCTATCTTCTTGATATCATCAGTTCCAAAGACTTTTCGTAGTAGCTGTGGAGAGGCTCTTGTACCTCTACGAATATCCGTGTAGACGTAATCACTTACAAGTACATCCTCAATATTAATGTTCTTACCCTGCTTGAACTCAAATGCTAGGTAGGGGTTGACTAGTATCTCAAAATGATGGCCTTTCACATCAATACGAGCTATAACAGGTTCATGCTCTCCTTTACGCTCCTTACGCGTCATATGCTTATCCACCAAGTTTACTTAGAAACTTCTCTAACTCCTCTCTACTAAGTTTTCTAAACCTTCTAGTTTTAACATCAACAACACCTATCTCTATAGTCTCGTAGGTAGGCTTACCCTCCATGCCAGCAGCGACAGCTTTAAGCCCAAGGAGTATCGCCTCTTCTAAGCTCATGTCATCTCTATACTCCTTGGCTAGTATGTCATTCGCTTGAGCCCCTCCTTGACCTAATCCATAGGCTTTATAGCTTAGGTATTGCCCACTAGGCTCTGTAACAAATAGGTGTGGTCCTAGATCATCTACACCAGCTATTAATAGCGCTACACCAAAAGGTCTTACACCACCATGTTGAGTATATAGCTGGATTACATCGCATAGCTGCTTGGTTAGATACTCTACTGGGATACTTTCACCATAAATGAACTTGTATTGTACAGCTAATTGCCTAGCATAATCAATTAGTACTCTACCATCGCTCCCAAAACCTACAAACCCAGCACCTATATGCTCATCTATCCTGTATACCTTCTCAATCCTCTCTACATCAAGGAGAGGCATTGTCCTCTTACGCTCAGCAACCAGTACTACACCATAGCGTGTCCTAACACCCACAGTTGTCCAACCACGCTTCACAGCCTCATACGCATACTCTACCTGAAATAGCCTACCATCTGGCGAGAACATTGCTGTCGTCCTATCATAGCCCATCATTGCTGGTGGTGCAGGGAATGTCAATTCCCGTCTACACCTCCTCCCTTGGGATTAGGGTAGAATGGCTAAAATCCTTACCTCCCCATACATAGTATTAGGGGTTTAAAAGTAAGACTGTAAAGGGTGATGAGGAGTCCGAAAACCGATGAAAGTCTATATGAGGACTCTTCTCGCCACTGATACAATTTAATACTCCACTTCTATCAGCAATGGGACCTTCCATCACCGCGTGAAAGCTCGGTACGAAGGGCGCGGTCATCATGACACTACTTATAGAGAAGTGATTGAGGAGTGGGTGTTCCGGCGCGCAGGGATACTTCATTCTCCCCCGAGACTCGGGGGTGTCTGTCCCCGGTTGGCCCCGAGAGGCCCGTAAAGAGTCACTGGTCTTATACCTCTCCTAATATAGCCTACTACCATACTCGTAGACTAGAAACTAGGGGGTTGATGTCTCATAGGATACTAAGAACACTCAGAGAGAGGAAGTGCCTGGATGTATATACTATAGCTGGCATATGTAGGCTATCTGTATCCGAAGTTTGGAGGATGCTAAGGGAGTTAGAGGATAGGAGGATGGTGGTTATAGAGGATGATAGAGTTTGTATTAGGGAGTATGTTGTAGGGGAGGAGGAGCTAGCTGAAGAGGTTGTTAACGTAATGGTTAAGGAGGGGTATGAGGTCATCTCTAGGCTGCAAGAGAAAGATTATTACGAGATTCTAGTCGCTCCCTCAAGACTTCTTAGGGCGAAAGGCATCCACATAGCTTTCTACATAAGAGTCTTAGCGGGAAGGATACCTCTTCAAAGACTAATAGTTAATTGCAAGGAGCTATGTAGAAGAGCTAGTAGTAGCAGTGTACAAGCACAATTAAGGGGCAGGGCGAGGATTGTTGTACCGCTTTTAGTCGTTAAGAGGGGTGCTAAGAGGGTTATTGAGGGCGTTATGGTGATACCTATAACTCTACTACATACAATAGCTTCTTCGCCTTCAGCTCTAGAGTACGAGCCTTATATAAGGCGTTACTATATCAGCTCGTCGTGAGCTCTTCATCCCAACGGTAGGGCTGGGACGGCTTCATCATTTCCAAATTTGAGGTATTGTTCTTCTAGCACTTTTAATAGTACCGCTAGTTTTTATCGGAATGATAACTGTTTTCTTACCCTCAACCTCTCTTATAAGGCCTAGAGCGGCTAAAGCGATGTACTTCTCCGTATGGTATACCCTTAGTACCCCACAACCATTCCTCCGATCGTAGTAAACTAGTCTCGGATTAGCCTTAGAGACTCCTAAGATGCCTACAAGACTCTCCATAGCATGTAAGATGGTCTTTTCTAGTGATTGCGGGTCTGGAGGCTTAGAATCCTCAGTATATATGCAGAATGAGATGTACCTCTTACGTCTCCTCTTAGCTAGTTCTCTTAATAGATCTTCAGCCCTAGATGTTTGAAGAACTATTCTTAGAGCTCTACTTAAAGTTTTAAAGTATATGAGGCTTTTAAGGTAGGAACGCTCTACTCTTTGAAACCTATTTAGCATCCTAGTATGCTGCCAGTACGCTACTAGGGATATTGTTACCGCACCAAGTGATGCTAATAGAGAGCCGATAAACAATAGCTGGAAGATGGTAAGCATGGTCTTCCCACCCTTAAATTGCTCTTCTAAGCATAGATGATAAAGCAATAGTTTCAGGTAAACCCATTGCAATAAGCAGGCCTGCAACGACTCTTGGATGCCAAAGATCCCATCTTGTCTTAGCTCCACTAGAAACTATTAGGTTGACTTTAAATGCTGCAGCCCTACGCGCTATGATCATGAATGATCTCAACCTCCTAGCGGATAGCCTACTACCTTTAATAAATGAGTCCATTACAAGCTCAATTACACCACCACCCTGCCTTAGGAGTGTAGCTTGGCTTCGATCCATGTATCGGGCCATTGAAGGATCCATAGATACTATTTTAACCCTTGAGTCTCTTGCAGCTACTCTAGCAGCCTCAGCTGCTAAAGGCCTTACAGCTATGAGATCTACACTTCTAGCCCACCTATGAATGCATTCTAGGACCTCACGTCTAGTCGTAGCATTACAGGTTACCCTAGATAGGATCTCTACACCATTCTCTCTTGCTACGCGCTTAGCCTCGTTTAAGCTAAGCTTTGAGGAGATGACATCTATTGCAACGAGGTCTATCTTCCAGTAGTTAAGGAGCTTAACCATTTCACGAAATTCATTAAGGCTTATTGGAACTAGGTATAGGTCAGCATACATATTAACCCCCGGAAAACTTCTCTACGAACTTCCTGATATCAGTGATTGATGGTCTTCCTTGAAATACTATAACAACCCTCACGACATCATCTCCATCAGTAAGCCTTAGGCGACCTAAGTAAGCCTCTTGCTTATCAAACCTCAAATAGAGTTTGCCACTTCTACTATCATACTTAAGGTCTAAGCTTGAACTTAGGAGCGAAATACTAGTCTTATCAGTCGCTGACAGCATGTATTTAACTGTTTCAATAGCATCATTACCTAATAGCGTTACGGTTATGCGTGTTATAGGATTGGAGTAGTGGCCTTCAAGAGTCTCCTTCTGTATTTTAGCTCTCCCTCTAACAGATGGAGGTACAAGAGTTAGAACTGCCTTCAACACCTTATTAACATCCTCTGTTGCATGAGCATGAGAGGTAAGTTCAACTCGTACAACCTTAATCGTCATGGCCAGCCTCCACGTGTGATAGTTAATGTAGGGCTAGGTTGTTAGGGAGCTGTGTGAAAGATGGTAAAACTATATGATGTATTCTTGAGGTTAAAAGATCTAAGTTAGCTCACTCTATGTCTCCTTTATGGTACTTTTCTCTAACCTCGTCAGGTGCTATTAGTCTTGCACCACGATGTGCTTCATGCCTCTTCTTGAGCTCACGCTCTCTCTGCTTCTTCTTCCACTTGTACTTTATAGTGCCTCTTAATCCTCTTGACTTCCTTAATCCTCTCATCTTCTTACCAGCACTTGTAAGTCCTCTGAACACTCTTCTTCTATGCTGCTTTTCACATATCCATCCAAGATCTTTATCCTTACATATAGCTGGGTGGTGAGGATCAACTAGAATCACTTCATACCATTTATAAACACCGTCCTCACCAACATAATAGCTGTTAAGAACCTCCATATTTGGATACTTTCTAGCAGCTCTCTCTTCAGCTATGAGTCTTGTTGACTTTGCTGGGGCATAACCGTAGACACCCATCCTCTTTGGTCTACGTCCTTTATTTGGTCGCGGGCGGTTTAATCCACCCTTCCTTACACGCACCCTGACTACTATTACTCCCTGTTTAGCCTTGTAGCCTAGAGCTCTAGCTCTATCGAGTCTCGTAGGCTTCTCTATCCTAACTACTGTTGGCTGCCTTCTCCACTCGATTATCCTCTGCTGCCATAGCTTCTGTAGCTCTGGTATCTCATATCGCTCCTTCCATAGCTCTCTTAAGTAATGGTACATACTACGTGACATCCTACTATTACCTCGCAGCTTAGCCTCCTGGGGGATGAACGTTAGAGAACCAGTTTTTAAGTCTAGACCCCAATATACGGATTATAGTGGATTTGTGATGAGTTGCCCGCATATCCGATAATAGATGATGTATAGTGCACCCCTACTGAGTTCATCCACGTTTTGCTGCGGCAGCGACTATCTTAATAACATCGTTGTCTCGTAGTATGTAGTTTTCTCCAACTCTCATCTTCGTTTTAGCGTTTATAGCGTAAAGGAAGGTTTTTCCTAAATCGGTATGTATCATGTAGGCAAGCTGTCGTGCTGTAGTTCCTTCGGGTACTAGGTAAGCGTCTGGAAGTACATTGCCTTTGCTATCAGCATAGTTGTTAATATCCTCTACGGGGTAGACACTTATGAGTTTAAGCTCCTTAAGGAATATGGTGTTAATAACCTCTTGAACACCTGTTGAACCCCATTTTGATAGTATGTTTGACCTTATGTACTCCAATACTTTGTATTGGCGAGCATCAAGCTTGGAGCTATCAATTATCTTGAAGTCGTTGTCTCCGGGAAGATACTCTATCACGCCGCTTCTAGCTGCTCGCCGTAGTATTAGTTCAGCTAGAGAGGAGGTTGGTACTACAGGTATCTCTGGATAAGCTTCTCTTAGCCTACGTATATTGTCTTCAGCCACTGGTATATCGCATTTATTAGCTGCTATGACTATGGGCTTACTCATTCTCAACGCTCGCGCAAACGCCTTTAAATCGTTTTGAGACCATGATTGCAGAGGCTTATTCATCAGATCGCTGATTCTCAGAGCATTCTCTATATGTGTCCTTGTGATACTAAGACCACTAAGCCTCTGAGTTAAAGCCTCAATAGCATTCTCCCCTGTAGTCGTAACCTTCCTTACAAACCTATCCCAATTACTTGAGACTATAGAGTATATCCACTCATCAATCTCATTCAAAATTACTTTAACCTCCTCAACAGGATCGCTCGTACCCGGTGGAGCTGGGTTACCGTCCTCGTCAGTTGCACCAGCAGCATCAACAACAAGTATTATTCCATCAGCTTGCCTTATAGCATCAAGGAACTTATTACCTAAACCCCTACCCTTTTTAGCACCTCTAATTAGCCCTGGTATATCAATAAGCTTTACTGGTATGAACCTCCACCCTCTAATACAATAACCTGCTCTAGGCGTACACTTAGCTAGGCCGAGTTCCAGGTGAACACACTTCTTCTTAACATAGCCTACACCGACATTAGGCTCTAAAGTTACAAAGGGTCTGTTCTCAATCTGAACCGTTGCAAGAGTGGCCGCAGCAAAGAACGTTGATTTCCCAACATTAGTTTTACCTACAACACCAACTAGCTTTTCTGGAGGAGGCACGTAAAGGTTCACCCATGTACCTCACTCTAAAAGACATGTAGGGATTAACCATTTTTCCTACCCACCCACTTCATACTTTAACGTCGGGTTATAGGTGGATGGAGGAGAGGTATAATGCACACCTCTAAGCCTAAAAGAATGCCCGCAGTAGCTGGAATGTTTTATGAGAGCGATCCTCAAGCATTAAGAGCACAGATAGAATGGGCTTTTAAACACGAACTAGGCCCAGGAGAGCTTCCCAAGATTCCTTCAGAAAGGAGGAGGCTTTCAGCAGCATTTATATGTCCACATGCAGGGTACATGTACAGTGGCCCTATAGCTGCACATGCTTACTACCAGATAGCTATTGAGGGTGGAGCAGACACATTTATAATAATAGGACCCAACCATACAGGGCTAGGAACCCTAGTATCCATAATGCCTAAAGGAGTATGGGTAACCCCGCTGGGAGAGGTAGAAATAGATGAAGAGCTAGCTTCAGAGATCCTGAAGAATAGTGAATACGCAGATCCTGATGAAAAAGCTCATATGTTGGAACATAGTGTTGAAGTTCAAGTTCCCTTCCTTCAGTATCTATTCAATGGTAGGTTTAAAATAGTGCCAATAGTAGTCTATGAGCATTCGCTAGAAGTTGCTAAAGACTTAGCCAACGCTATAATAAAAGCTATTAAAACCCTTAATAGAGATGTGGTATTGATAGCGTCTAGTGATTTTACTCATTATGAGCCACACGATGTAGCTGTATCCAAGGATTCTATGGCTATTAAAGCTATTGAAGAGTTGAATGTAGAGAAGTTTGAGAGAATAGTCACAACATACAACTTATCAATATGTGGTCCAGGACCTATAATGGTTGCAATGATATATTCGAAAAATGTTGGTTGCAAACATGCCCGACTACTAAAGTATGCTACAAGTGGTGATGTGACTGGCGAGAAGGCTGCTGTAGTAGGCTACGCAGCTATACAATTCCCGATACAGTAGGCATAGGGAGGATATTAACTCCTTGAGGTTTCAGACACGCTTACCTATAGTGGTGATGGGTGTACCCATTAGAGGCAAGAGGAATCCCTACCTTATACTATCGAGTAGAGAACCTATTGTTGATATTGAAGTCGAGGTAGAGGAGTACTCTAAGCCAACACTTGTTCTTGAAAATAATTATGGATGGCAATTACGTTTAGCATTAACAAGCTTTATTGAAGAGGTATGTAATAGACTTGAACAACCCTTAAAGGTAAGCATTAGTATTAGTGTTGACAAAGTTAAGTATCCTCCACAAGCAAGCCTATACGCTATAACCACTATAGCTATAGTCAAGACTGTAGCTGAGGAAGCAGGCTATGAGTTAACGGATGAGGAGGTACTTAAGGCGTGCAATAGTATTGATGAGGACGCTGGTGTAGGGCTTGACTATGTAAACGGCCTTAGAACGGAGCTTTTGATTGGCGAGGGAATAGTGTACCGTGAGGGGGAGAAGCCAATAAGGTTATCTCTACCGCCATTAACATTGGAGTTTGTTGGAGAAGAGGAGGTTGCAAACGATATTAGCAACGAGATTAATGAGGCTCTACTCACGCTTATAACGAAGGTTGCTGGCAACATAGTCATTGAGTACCATGATAAGCTTAACAGCCTAGGGGTTGAAAACTGGTTTAAACATGTTTCAAGACTGGAAAACGCATTATACTACCTACTCTATGGTATAAAGCCACCTGAGGAGAAATGCAAGTGGACGCCAAGTCTTCAGGCTGCATACGCCATATGCCTGGAGGGAGCTGGGCTCGGAGAGCCAGTGAGCCTGAAATAATAGTTGTAAAGCTTGGAGGAAGTATAATAACTGATAAGAATAGAGCCTTTACGCCAAGGATAGGCTTGATTAAGGAGTATGGAGCTGTATTCAAGAGATTGATTAAGCTAGGGTTTAAGCTGGTCTTAGTGCTTGGTGGAGGTAGTTATGGTCACACTGTAGTTAAGTTATCCTCCGATAATGTTAGGGATATGTGCTCATTAGCCTCGGCTTCAATGCTTGAGCTGGCACTCCTCATCACCGACATACTAGCCATGTACGGTTTAAACACGATGATCTATCCTCCTCACTCCTTCTGCAACCCTTACGGACTTAAGCCAGAGTGTTCATGGAATATAGTCAAAAGGTGTCTAAGTGCAGGACTAATACCTATAATTCATGGAGATACTTATATAACTGATAATGGCTACTGCGATATAGTATCTGGCGATGAGCTAGCTGTTAGTGCTGCATGTAGTCTTGGAGCATCAGCAGTATACTATCTTGTTGATACGCCAGGTGTTCTTGGGCGCGATGGTGAACCTTTAAGAGTTGTTAATCCTCGAGAAGTTAAAGTTGGTTTATCAAAGCATATTGATGTTACTGGAGGAATGCTACGAAAACTTAGGGCTATAGTAGAGAATTGGTGTAATAGTTTAA
>CAZTPV010000076.1:0-6495 GCA_964615085.1 uncultured Desulfurococcales archaeon | reverse complement strand
AGGTACTACATCGATATAATTAAGTCAATAGAGGACGTTATACCCCGAGAGGGGGTAAGCATCTTCAGGGCCTACTGGCTCCCTCTAGCAATTCATGATCTCAACCTTATCATGAAGATGGCGTTTGTTGAAGGCTTTAAGCCTGAGCCCATAGTACTAGAGCATGATGCTAGAATAGTAAAGGCTATTGATACTATCCAAGAGAAGGGAGTTACAGGGATAGTAACAGTACTCGAGATGTTTAATCTTAAGATTGCTGAAGAGTGTCTTAAAGCTCTGGGGGGTGAGGTTAACCTACCTAAAATCAGTCTGTGTCTTGACCTAGAACTATTGAAGGGCTTTAGAGAGGGTTGTAGCTCAGTTAAAGATCTCCCTGGACATGAAGCTATATGCTCAAGACTAGACCAGCTAGCTGGTAAAGTCGCTATAAACACTGTATCCTTAACTGTACCCAGCAGAGTTAAACGCTTAATTATCGATAATCTTGACTTCTTTAGGCTTAAAGCTAAAAAGGTTAAAGATGCTGTTGAAGGGGAAGACTATGATGCAATAATTAAGCTGTTGAGTGAGACACCCTATGGTAGAGTGAGTGAGAAATTACCGGTGGTTGAAGGATTTATTGCAAGAGTGAGGAAGTATTCTAGGATGCGTGCTAAAGCAGCATTCTCATCCTATCCACTACAACCAGGCCTTATTGCTGCACTACTAGAACTCCTACTACTTGACGTCGAGGATATGATCATCATTGCAACCTCAGCCTATGGTAGGATTAGCAAGGATGTTGTTTCAGACATGGTTAGCGTTTAACTAATGTTGATAGCAACCCGAGTCTCTCCTTGAATTTTACTCAACACTGATCCTAACCATTCTTGGAGCTTGTACAGGGTTTAACGGTATTCCACCATCGTGATAAAACTTGCTAAACATCTCGTAGAAGTGAAGCCTAAGCGAGTGTGCATATGCCACTATAGATTCAAGGCCTATCACTAGCACGTTACCCATTATGTATACTAGTGCAAACATCAATGGATTCCCTCTACACATTAGCGCTAATAATGTAAAGCCAAACATTAAGCCACTATGTGCAAGCATTATACCCATTATTCGTAGGAATGATATAGTGTTACCTATAAGCATTAGGAGTAGGTCGAATAGCTCCATGAACCCCTCAATACCCCTCTCACCTATACCTCCATGCCCAAATACTAGTGGCGCGATAAATGCGATACCGAGGCCAGAGAGCACTGTATAGCGTACAGCTAGCCCTATAGTCTTCAAGCTTGGGGGAGCAGGCATGTTTAGGCTTGCAGCACCTAGAATCTTAGCTGCTACAACAAGATGGTCACTATACATTAATCCTACGAGGAACGCTAAGAAGGCGCCAGCAAAGGCTAGGGTCTTTCCTATACCAGCTACAATCTCCTTCTTATCTCTAAACAGTATGCCATTAGCAATTGAGGTTGCCGATGAGACTGTTAATAGGAGTGTGCCAAGGAATACTGATACGTAGATCACATTGTATAAGAGTTCTGCAGCTTCTTCACTCGCTTTTAAAGGCATCTTGCCAGCCAGTATTTGTGTTAAGTGTTCACTGAAGGGGTGCAGTGGACTAGCGTATGGTGGATGACCCCCCCAGATGGCTGATAGCCATCCAGCAATAGGCGGATAGGGGCCAAAGAACTCGCCACAAAGTATCCCAGCTACACAAGCTGCTATAGCGAATGAGATTACTAGTTTACCCATGCTTTTAGACAACTTCTTATACACTACATACCCTAAGACTAATAGTACAAGGCCATGCCCTAGGTCAGGGAACATCAAGCCATAGATTACAGGTAGGGTTACGAACATCATAACCGCTGGAACAATTTCTCTTGGCCTAGGATACCCGAACATGGCTACTGTATCCATGAAGGGTTTGAGCAACTTACCTACACTAACATAGCTAGGCTTTCTTGTCTCCTCACCTCTCTCAGGCTCCTCTATCCTCGTTATAATGTAGGAGGAGCCTACATGTTCTTCGAGAGACTTACGAAGCCTACCAATGTCCTCCTCAAGGACAAACCCCTCGATTAAAGCCATGGTTGACGTAAACCTTGTAGAGCCTAGTACTCTTAGTATCCTCCTAAGAGTTTCCACAATAGCTAGTGACTTTGCTAGCTTAGGAGATGAAGCTACAATCTCTCTAGGTAGCTTTTCAAGCTCCTCTCTAACAACTCTAATGAGCTGTGAAGGTGATGGTGGAAAACCTTCTGGTGGTTGAAGCTGCATAGCCCTCACCGACACCATTACAGATGATATGTTTTCCTCTAGGAATGATGGATAGATCACTACTAGGAGGGAGTAACCCTCCTCAATACCCTTAGCTTCGAGAACGATTACTGGAAGCTGTGAGAGCTTAGTAGTAGCTTCTAGAGCTCTACGAGTCTCAACACGGTAGAGTTTAGCTCTAAGAGTAGATCCTTTAGATAGAGCCTCTAGGTCAGCTTCTATGAATGAGTAGTACTCTATGACTTGTAGTGCCTTGAATAGTTCAGATTCTGGTGATGTTAGGTTCGAGTAGGATTCAATAAGCTTCTCAATACCCTTATACAGCTGCTCTACCAGGCTAAGGAGCTTCTCAATAGAGTCTCTAACTTCACTGGCAACTTTTACTTCAACCTCCTCAGACACGCTAACCTCAGCACCAAGAGCTTTTGCCTTTAGCACCATATCTCTTAGCTTAGAGTAGACTGCATCAATATCGCTTCTAAGCTTTCTAACCTCAGGGCTTTCTACATGCTCATCTGGATGAAAACAACCACTATCAATTATCGCCTTTAAAGCCCTAGCATAGAGTTGGCGAGGCACTAGTACAACAGTCTTCTCAGCAGGTTTAGCGATAAGAAGCGCCAAGATACCATCCCCTCAGCCACATGGTAGGATGCTAAGACAACTCTTTTAAAAGATGACTCGCTGCCTCCCAGCTCTGGGGTGGAGTAACCTCCTTGCCTAGGACTAGGGTTGCAGTTATCGCAGACTCCTACACCTCGTCCCTCTTTAAGCTCGTGGGTGCTGAGATCTTTAATGCTGATACTCTTGATGCTGCTAGGAAAGCATTGCAAGAAGTAGCTAAGAGAGCAGATATAGGCTTAGTGCTCATAGCTGCAGAGTACTATGATATGCTGACACAAGACATAGCGCAAGTTGAAGCTGGGAGAAGCGATCTGATAATTGCAAAGCTACCAACTATACGTGAGAAGGGAAAACCTATGAATATTCAGAGGGAGCTACTTAGAGCACTAGGGATGGGGTGATTAATACCTTGCCAAAGGATGAAGTTAAGGTGAGGATCATAGGTAACCCTAGAATACTCGTAGATACAGTGGTTAAGAGCCTTAAAGAGGATTTTGATAAGAGGATTGCAGAGGCTGAGGAGGCAGCCTACAAGCTACTAGAAAAGAGCTTTGATGAAGCACTTAGAGTAGCACGAGAGAGTGTGAGAAGAGCTATAGTAGAGGCTAGAGATAGGATAGAGTCGTTTAAAGCATCAAAGGATGTTGAGGCGAGAAAAGAGCTAACTAGGATGAAGCTAAAAATTATGGAGACCATACTGAATGAAGCACTACAAAAACTACGTCCTAGTATACCTGAAGACCTCTATAGAAAGTTTCTTGAAAAACTCTATACAGAGGCTATCACGAGATTATCAAGACATACAACACGTATACGAATAATACCAGCAGAGAACGATACTAACATTCTGAGAGAGATCATAGCTACTAAGACACCTGCAGAAATCGAGGTAACTATAGACGAAAGAGCATTGAAGGGTACAATAGGAGGCTTTATAGCTCAGAGCGAAGATGCAAAACTATCCCTAGACTATCGGCTTGAAACCATACTCTCACAAGCCATAGACCAAGCTAGATTAGTAGTGCTTAAGACCCTCTTCCAAGAGGAATAACGTGGGGAGAGCTATGCCCGTTGTTGGTAGGATAATTCGTGTATCCGGGCCTCTAGTTGTTGCAGAGGGCATGACAGGAGCCCAAATGTACGAGATGGTTGAAGTTGGTGAGGAGAGGCTTATAGGAGAGATAAACAGGATTGTAGGCGATAAAGCATTCATCCAAGTCTACGAGTCAACAACAGGACTTAAGCCAGGAGAACCCGTATATGGCACTGGATCACCCCTTAGTGTTGAGCTTGGGCCAGGACTTATAGGCAAGATCTATGATGGTATCCAAAGACCTCTAAGCATAATCAAGGAGAAGACGAAATCCATTTTCATCAAGAGAGGTATCCATGTTAGGCCTCTTGACCCATCAAGGAAGTGGCATTTCAAGCCAAGTAAGGACATTAAGCCTGGAGATAAGCTATCTGGAGGAGACATTCTAGGAGAGGTTCCAGAGACACCACTCATAACGCATAAGGTAATGGTTCCACCAAACATACATGGAAGACTGGAATGGCTTGCACCAGAGGGAGACTATACTATTGATGACACTATAGCTGTACTTAGAAGCGATGGAGAGAAGATAGAGATTAAGATGTCTCATAAATGGCCTGTAAGAAGGCCAAGACCTGTTGTAGAGAGGTTAGAACCAGTAGAGCCACTAATAACTGGCATGAGAGTTATAGATACGATGTTCCCTATAGCTAAGGGTGGAACTGCCGCAATACCAGGGCCCTTTGGAAGCGGTAAGACAGTAACTCTTCAAAGCCTTGCCAAGTGGAGTGCTGCTAAAGTCGTTATATACATTGGTTGTGGTGAGCGAGGAAATGAGATGACAGAAGTGCTAGAGAAGTTTCCAACACTTCAAGATCCTTGGACGGGGCGTCCAATGATGGAGCGAACCATACTAATAGCTAACACGAGTAACATGCCAGTTGCTGCTAGGGAGGCTAGCATCTATACTGGGATAACCATTGCCGAGTATTATAGGGATATGGGCTATGACGTACTACTAGTAGCTGATTCAACAAGTAGGTGGGCTGAAGCCCTTAGAGAGATTGCAGGACGATTAGAAGAGATGCCTGCAGAAGAGGGCTACCCAAGCTACTTAGCCTCTAGACTTGCAGAGTTCTATGGCAGAGCGGGTAGAGCAGTAGTACCAGGAAGACCCAAACGCATTGGCAGTGTAACTGTTGTAGGAGCAGTTTCACCACCTGGTGGAGACTTTACAGAGCCTGTTACAGCAAACACGAAGAGGTTTATTAGGGTGTTCTGGGCACTTGATGCCGCTCTAGCTTATAGCCGTCACTACCCAGCTATAAACTGGATAATAAGCTACTCAGCATACGTCGAAACAGTAGCTAAATGGTGGCACGAGAATATAAGCCCCAAGTGGAAGCAGTATCGCGATGAAGCCTACGAGATACTACTCAAGGAGGATGAGTTAAAAGAGATAGTAAGACTTGTTGGAACTGAAGGACTTAGTGAGAGAGATAAGCTAGTGCTTGAAGTCGCTAGGATCATTAGGGAGGGGTTCTTACAGCAGAACGCCTTTGACCCTATTGATGCTTTCGCAACACCACAAAAACAGTGGAAGCAGTTAGAAACCATAATAGACCTCTACCATGCAATGCTAAACGCCATATCAAAGGGGGTAACTGTCGCTGAGATAAGAGAGAAGCTAGCACTTAAGATTAGGGAGCTGATTATGGCTAGATTCAAAGTACCAAACGACAAGCTTGAGATGCTAGATCAACTAAAAAGGGAAATGATCAAAATGATTGAAGACTTAATTAAGGAGAAGACTGGTGGCTAAAACATAAAACTTCTCCTAGCCTATTGTACTGCCTAGTGTAGGGTGAGTTAACTGTAGGGGGTGATTAAGAGGGATGACTATCTCATCCAGCGTCATAAGAGAATATGAGACTATTAGAGAGATTAGGGGTCCACTCCTAATAGTCGAGGGTATAAGTGATGCAGCATACGATGAGATTGTAGAAGTTGAGCTACCTAATGGCGAGAGGAGACGTGGCAGAGTCTTAGAAACTGCTAGAGGATATGCAGTAGTACAAGTCTTTGAAGGGACAACTGGCATATCGAGGACAGGGACTAAGGTTAGATTCTTAGCAAGAACCCTAGAGGTGAAGGTCTCAGATGAAATGCTTGGAAGAATATTTAATGGCCTAGGAGACCCAATAGATGGTGGCCCACCAATAGTTAGTGGTGTATGGAGAGATATTAATGGTGAACCCTTAAACCCCGCTGCTAGAGCTTACCCGAGAGACTTCATACAAACTGGAATATCAGCTATAGATGGTATGAACACACTTGTTAGAGGACAAAAGCTGCCAATCTTCAGCGGTAGTGGCTTACCACACAATAAGCTTGCAGTACAGATAGCTAGACAAGCTACAGTACGTGGTGAGGAAGAAGAGTTCGCCGTAGTTTTTGCAGCCTTAGGAGTCCTACACGATGAAGCCCTCTTCTTCAAGAAGTTCTTTGAGGAGACTGGTGCCATTAAACGTGCTGCACTCTTCATAAACCTTGCCGACGAGCCTCCT
>CAZTPV010000075.1:0-4329 GCA_964615085.1 uncultured Desulfurococcales archaeon | reverse complement strand
GAGAGGCTTAGGCATTAGTAGGGCTCTAACTCTAGTTATTATAGGGCCTTCAAGGCCGCCCGTAACTATTATGTCTCCCTTCCTGATAACGCCATCGTATATTATTACGTCTGCTGCGGTACCTAGTCCTGGATGCTCCCTAAGCTCTAGTATGACTCCTTTAGCAGGCCCTTCAGCGTATCTAAGCCTATGCTGTAGGTACCTCTGTGTTAAGCCTGCAAGAACAGCTAGGAGCTCTGGTATGCCCTCACCAGTTTTTGCTGATATTGGGACTACTGCTACCGTCCTTGTGAAGTCTCTTATCCTATCAAACCTATCAGCTTGGAAGCCTAGCTCATAGAGCTTAGCTATAACGTTGTCCCATAATAGTCTTTCGAGCTCTTCTACAACCCTCCTATCCTGCTTCCGAATAGTTACTATGAATGGTTGGTCGGGGTGAGGCCTCCAGCCTGGTATCCTGTCAATCTTGTTGGCTGCAACAATGAATGGTACTCTCCTCTGTCGTAGAATCTCGATGCTCTCATAGGTTTGGGGTTGGAAGCCCGCATGAATATCAACAACAAGTATTGCAAAGTCAGCAACGCTTCCTCCTCTCCTTCTCAAATTACTGAAGAGCTCATGGCCTGGAGTGTCTATGAAGAGTAGGCCTGGTATAATCAGCTTGAATGGTATGATCTTCTTTAAGGGGGCAGCTATCTTCTCAATAACGCTAGCTGGAACAAAGCTAGCACCTACATGCTGTGTTATTAGACCTGGTTCACGAGCTGCTACAGTAGTACCTCTAATCTTGTCCAACAACGTGGTCTTACCATGGTCGACGTGGCCTAGTACCACTACTATTGGTTGCCTAAGCTTAAGCTTCTGCCTACTAGCAGTACTCAAGCATACCACCCAACTAGCCTTCTACATGAGAGAGACACTCTAATAAGGGGGACTACCTACCCATAGACGGCACAGCATCCCCTAAGCCAGATGGGGGATGCTGGCCCCTTCAAAGGGGCCGGGGATGAACCTTAAGGAGGCGGATAACCTATGGTCGAGTTCAAAATAGTAGTGTCGGATCCAGAGTCTAAGCATGATCTACCAGTCTTAAAGGTTAAGGTTAAGGGGGATCCAGAAATAGGTTATGGAGAGGATGAGAAGAGTAAGAGGAAGCTTCCAGTATGCAAGGCTAATCCCAAGCTTATTGATAAGCTTAAGGCAGTGTACAAGATAATAACTGTAAGGATACGTAAGGAAGACAAAAAGTTCAACTATACATGCAGAGTTGTAGAGGACTCAAAGATACCGGAGAACGAGGTACATGTTAGCCTAGAATGGCTTGGAGATAATGTTGGAGTAGAAGAGTGTGAAGGTGAGGCATTCAGGGCTAAAGCATGGCAGATAACAGTTACAAGCCCTAAGGCGGACAGTCTCATAGGCTTAAAGATAGGTGACAGGTTTGATGGAAGCATTGTTGGGCTTCCAGGAGTGTTACTAGAGATACGTGGAGGAAGCGATAATAGTGGATTCCCAATGCACCCAGGTGTTGCTGGACCTGTTAGGAAACGTGTACTACTATCTGGGCCTCCAGGCTTTCATCCACGAGAGAAGGGGGAACGTAGAAGAAAGACCGTTCATGGGAACGTGATATCCCACAATATAGTTCAGATAAACACGATAATAGTTCCAAGAGCTTAAAAGCATACCAGCACTCATTGTAACAATGCTAGGGGTGTAGACCAGATTGAGAATTGATGAAGAGGAGATTAAAGCGCAACGTCAAAGACAACCTGAAGTAAACATTGGTACTGCAGGCCACGTAGATCATGGCAAGACAACACTAGTTCAAGCTCTAACCGGTGTATGGACCGCAAAGCACAGTGAAGAGCTAAAAAGGGGTATGACTATAAAGCTCGGCTATGCTGAGGGAGAGATTTGGTATTGTGAAGGCGCTGAAGGCATTGAAGCATACCAACCATTTCCCGAAAAGTGCCCAGAAGGCACCACACCTAAGCTTTTAAGGAGAGTATCATATGTTGATGCTCCTGGACACGAAATTCTCATGGCAACAATGCTTAGTGGAGCAGCACTCATGGAGGGAGCACTACTAGTTATAGCAGCAAACGAGAAATGTCCTCAGCCACAGACACGTGAGCATTTTGTAGCCTTAGATATTGTTGGTGTAAGAAACATAGTAATCATCCAGAATAAGGTTGACGTAGTAACTCCGGAAAGAGCCAAAGAGAACTACATGGAGATAAAGAAGTTTATAGCTGGAAGCTTTGCCGAGAAAGCACCAATAATACCTGTTAGCGCTCTACACAAAGTGAATATAGATGCCGTGGTGATGGCTATCCAAGAGTTCATACCAACACCGCAGAGAGATCCTTCAAAACCCCCTGTGATGTATATTGCGAGGAGCTTTGACGTAAACAAGCCAGGAACACCACCAGAGAAGCTTGTAGGAGGAGTTATAGGTGGTAGTTTAATACAAGGAGTGCTGAGAGTAGGGGATGAGATAGAGATAGTTCCTGGCGTTAGAGTAGAGAAGCCAGGTGGTAGAGTAGAATACGTGCCATTACACACTAAGGTTGTAAGCTTAAGGTTTGGAGACCTTGAGGTGAAGGAAGCTAAGCCTGGTGGCCTTCTAGCAGTTGGAACTGAGCTTGACCCCTCATTAACTAAAGCTGATAATCTTGTAGGCAATGTTGCTGGTAAACCAGGCCATCTTCCACCCGTTAGGGATACATTGAGACTTGAATACCATCTATTAGAGAGAGTTGTTGGAACAAAGCAACTACTTAAGGTACAACCACTAAGAATTAGAGAACCATTAATGATAACTGTTGGAACTGCTGTAACATTAGGGATAGTGACGAGGTTAACAAAAGATGAGGTAGAGGTAAAGCTTAGAAGACCCGTTGCAGCATGGAGCGGCTCTAGAGTAGCTATATCAAGACAAGTACTCGGTAGATGGAGACTTGTAGGCTGGGGTGTGGTAAGGGATTAGCCATTGATACGCTTGAAGAGAGCAGTACTCGATACAAGTGTTTTAATGCTAGCCTATGAGGGAGTTGACGTTATAGGTGAAATTGAAAGAGTTCTAGAGAGTAAACCTGAACTAGTGGTGACTAGTAGGGTTGTAGAAGAACTACAAAGACTCGCATCGTCACAGTCGACTAGGAAGAGGAGGGCAGCAAGATTAGCACTACAGCTTGTAGAAAGATACTGTAAGGTTGTTAGTGCTAAAGGCGAGACAGCCGATGACACGATAATTGACTATGTGGTTAGGGATAGAGAGGCTATCGTAGTGACAGCCGATAGGGAGTTGAGAAGGAGGTTGAGAGAGCTAGGTATACCACACATATACTATAAGGAGGAGAGGAAAGGATTTAAGTTAGAAGGTTAGATCCCACCACGAGGAATAAGCGAGACTAGTAGCGGCCTAGATTGATAGGAAGGTTTTAGCCACGTTCTCAACCTCGGTTAAATAATTAGCTTACTGAGCTCCTCAGTAGAGTAAGCTGCAAGTTTTTATAGGCCTAGAGTGGCTAGGGCTAAGAGAGGTTACAGTAGGATAACACTTAGTATATGCTTACGTTAGCGTGCAAGGGGGTTACAACTTGTATATATTGTATCGCGTTAAAGGAGTTGTAAGAATAGATCCCAAGTACTTTGACCGCCCTCTACAAGAGGCCGCATTACTAGCATTAAAGTCGCAGTATGAGGGTGCTATTCACCCTAAACTTGGAGTCATAATTGCAGTCATGGATGTTAGAGTTAGTGAGTATGGATGGATTATACCTGGTGATGGTGCTACATACCATGATGTCGAGTTTAGCTTACTAGCATATAAGCCCATACTACACGAAGTTGTTGAAGGACGAGTTGTTGATGTTCAAAGGTTTGGTGCATTTATACACTTAGGCCCTATTGATGGCTTTATACATATAAGCCAGATTATGGATGAAAAAGTCGAATTTGATCCTCAACGTGGAGCCTTCATAGGAACTGAGACTAAGAGGATACTTGAGAAGGATGATATTGTTAGAGCTAGAGTTGTAGGTATATCTATGCCCTCAGAGCCCACTCAACGCGTTAGAGTACAGTTAACTATGAGACAGCCCATGCTAGGTAAGCTGGAATGGATTAAGTCTGAGATCGAACGTATAGAGAAGGCTAGGAGAGCAGCAGAGAAGCTAGAAGCTAGGTAGGTGGCTAGCTTTGGCGCGAAGAGCTAGAAGACCACCATTTAAGGCTTGCCGAAGATGCAAAGCTCTAGTTCCAAGAGACTCTGAAACATGTCCAGTATGTGGCTCTAGAGACTTCTCAGACGATTGGGAGGGA
>CAZTPV010000074.1:0-7563 GCA_964615085.1 uncultured Desulfurococcales archaeon | reverse complement strand
AAGCCTTCTCCAGGGTAAATCCAGCCCTAAAACTACTAGGATAGTGCTTCTAGTATGCATTGCACTAGCAGTCATAGGTGTTGTAGCTGGCTTCACCATAGACTATAGGATTGGGTTCATACTCATACTAGCCTACTACTTTACAAGCGTTATAGCTGTTAGAGATTTAATGCTCAGGAGTAGAATTGCTAGAATACTATGCTTCTTAGCATACCCCACTGCTGTAATGACGCTTATACCCTTATGGCCATGGCTTTCAAGCATATGCCCTGTAAGCGTAGCCGTGAGTACAACTACCCATACTAGTATAGTTCAATCCTACCTTGATGTAAGACTATCACTTCAACCCCTACTACTATTAGCTCCACTATCATCAGCAACGTGTAGGAGTATAAGAGAGGCAGTAGTTTACGGCCTAGCATACACCGCTACAGCCATAGCCGTAGTTGTCTTAGTCCTAGTAGTGGCGGGGTGCATGGTAGCATACAACTTATTGGTGGTCCTAATGCTTCTAGCATACCTCTGCATATCAATAGTACTAGTTGTGGCGCATAAATCCATGGTAAATATGCTACTAGCCTAAATAGCTCCCCAGCACATAGTAGACTCACTATATGGAGGCTCCTAGACTCTAACTAGACTAGTGGGTGATGAGGGGTAGCAATGCCGAGTAGGAGGAGAGGAGGTGAGGAGCCCTGGTGTGGCTGAAGACTACTTAGCGTAAAGCCAGCATGAAACATAGTGGCCTGGCTCAACCTCATAGTATCCTGGCTCGCTTTGCTCACACCTACGCTTAATACTTACTTCAGCAGAGTCGTAGGCTACACATCTAGGTCTAAACCTACACCCTTCAGGTATGTTTACTGCGCTTGGTACTTCACCCTTAATGGGGACTGATCTCAGGATCTTACGGTTCTCTGGATCAGGCTCCGGTATTGCTGCTATTAGTGCTCTAGTATAGGGGTGTAGTGGATTATCTATTACACGCTCTGCAGGACCTATCTCGACTATGCGTCCAAGATACATGATTGCAATACGATCACAAATGTGTTTAGCTAGTGCTAGATCATGTGTTATGAAGAGTAGTGCTATGTTGAACTTCTCCTTAAGGCTTAATAGTATTTCTAGAATCTCAGCTCTTATGGATACATCAAGCATCGAGACAGGCTCATCAGCTACTATGAACTTAGGGTCAAGTATTAGTGCACGTGCTATTGCTACTCTCTGCCTCTGCCCACCACTAAGATTATGGGGGAACCTGGTCATGAACTCTTCAGGTGGGGTAAGCTTTACTACTTCTAGTGCCTTCCTAATCCTCTCTAAGCGCTCAGACTCACTTCCAAGACCATGTATTATTAATGGTTCTTCGAGGATCTGTCTAACACTATACCTTGGGTTTAAGCTGCCATAGGGATCCTGGAAGACTACTTGTATCTCCCTCCTAATCATCTTGAGGACCTCCTTCCTTCTCACAGCATATACGTCTATCATCCCTAGCTCCTCATCAACAGCTTTAGGGTCAAGCCTCTTAGCCTTCTCCAGCACCTCTTCAGAGGGACGTAGTAGGATCCTACCACTATGGATGTTCTCAGGCTCTATGAGCCTTAGTATTGCTCTACCAGTAGTGGTTTTACCACAACCACTTTCACCTACGAGACAGAACATCTCACCCTCATGTATGTCGAAGGTTACACCATCAACAGCTCTAACATAGAGTTGTGGCCTCCTTAGGATGATGTCTATAAAGCTTCTCCTTATGGGGAACCATACTCGAAGATCCCTAACACTAACAATAACTCTGCCAGCCACTAGGCTCCTCACCTCCCACGTAGTCTAGGCTCAACAATAACCTCTATAGCCATTCCAAGTAGTACGAAGCAGAGTGAGATTAACGCTATCAGTATGCCTGGAGGGAAGATCCACCACCACACGTCATACCTCATACTAGCTCTAGCATCAGCAAGTATTCTACCCCAAGTTGGTAGTCCATGCTCTATCCCTAACACGCTTATACCAGCCTCTGTCAGTATGGCTCCAGGTACGGCGAAGACTAGGTTAGCCATGACGTAGGGCATTATCTGTGGGAGTACGTATCTTAGCATTATCCTTAAGTCGCTAGCTCCTAGAGCCTTAGCAGCCTCAACATAGGGTTCAGCTTTAATCGACAACGTCATGCTCCTAACCATTATCGCTAGCCAGCCCCAGCTAAAGATTATGATCACTAGGAGGATGACCATTAGCCTATCCCATGGATTGAGTAGTGTTGCTTGGACGATAGCTCCTATGAGGACTAGTATCGGGAGTAGAGGGACATTACTCATAACGTCAACGAACCTCTGAATGAACTCGTCAATCCAGCCACCATAGTAGCCACTAACTATCCCAGCTACAACACCAATAGCTGTAGCAACTACAGCTGCAAAGACACCTATTAAGAGCTCTATGGGGAAACTATAGAGTATGCCTTCCCAGAGATCACGACCAATATTGTCAGTGCCGCAGAGACCGTAAGCACTACCAGCAACGACGAACTTGACCTTCCCAACACCTCCACCACTAGACTCTATAGCGTTCATAACCTCTCTTGGACTATGGCCTCTAGCACTATAGGTCACCGTTAAAGTTATGATGTAGGCTCCAGGATAGGGCTTGAGGCCACCATTAGGGGTTGGCTTACCAAACAAGTAGTGTACAATGTTATTCTGTATACTGCTAAGCTGAGCATACGTATAGTTCGTGTGGTAGAAGGAGTTGAACTCCAAAAGCACTTGTCTTGCAGCCATTAAAGGCTCAATCCTAATCGTAGTTGGCCCCGTAATAGGCTGAGGAGAGGAGTAAACCACGACTGAGAGTCCATCAGGCCTCATTATGCTTAGAGTTAGGTAGGCGTCGACTGGAGTCCCATCAGGGAGTTTAACAGGCTTATATGAGAGTATTGAGACTATTACACCTCTATCGTTGGGGAAGGCTTTTGAGGGTAGCACGTAGGTTACCGTGTAGTTCACCTGGTATCCTAGTAGGCTTAAGCCAGTTGATGATGGCTTAGAGACTATCTTGACCATGTGTGGTGCTACTGGTACACCAAAGATGCTAATCCATGCTGGTGGGACTAGTGAGGGGTAGTCCTGCCACGCCTTAGGATTACTCCATGCTGTGACTATTGAGGGTGGAACAGCTATGAGAGCGTATATGGACATTGCTATAAACCACGCTAAGAGTATTATCCCGAGCTTACCCATAGACTGGCTGCAAACTTCGAGGAAGCCGCTACGAAGCTGTCTTGCAAAAACCACTATAGAGCTTTCACGGTGGGAGGCCATTAGTATCTCACCCTAGGGTCGAATACCACTTGGAGAACCTCAAGGATGAATCGAGCTACAACGTAAACTGCTGTAGTGATGTATATTAGGCCTAGGAGGGTAGGTATGTCGCTTGATATTATTGAGACGTAGTAGAGTGTTCCCATGCCAGGCCAGTCGAATACAGACTCAGTTATTATGAAGCCACCAATACTACCAGCAAGACTTAGGATTACGTAGGTGGCTACAGGGCCTGCAACAACTCGAAGAATGTACCTCCTAGCTATAAGCTTGTCTGGTAGCCCCTTAGCCTTAGCTGCTGTAACGAAATCCTCTGCTACAACTCTGAGAGTTACAGCCCTTATGGAGTAGATCCAGCCGCCAAGGAAGCATATCACCACAACTATTATTGGGACGTAAGCATAGTATAGTAGCTGCACGAAATAGTAGGCTGGATTCTTCCAGAACTCGTTGAGAACAGTTATAACGCCAAGATAGTCTTGAGGCGCTATCCTAAGCTGGTAGCCGAAGAAGAAGATGAATATCATTGCAAGCCACCAGACAGGTACAGAGTTGAATAGCGCTGCATAGGAGACAGCAGCTTTATCAGCTAATGTACCACGATGATATGCTAGCCAAGGCGCTAGTGGAAGAGCGATAGCAGCACATATAAGTTCAGCGATCGTGATCATTATGATAGTCCTAGGCAGAACTGTAAGTATGACTGTCGAAACCTTAGCTGGCCACTGTAGCCCTGCAACAGCAGCAACATCTCTAGTCATGACATCCCCAAGCCTCAAGAGGAGAGTATTAAAAGCAAGCGGCAAAACCCTAATATACCATGGCTTGTTAAGCCCATAGATTTTCTCTAACTTCTCCTCATAAGCCTTAACAAGCTGTTCAACATTCTTTGCATGCCTCTTCAACAACGCCATCTGGTAGGCTCTAACCTGCTCATGGATAATAGCCTTCCAGACAGTCTCATCGTAGCCTGTAGCACCCATGATCATAGCCGTCAGTATTACCACTATGACTAGGGATATTGTTAGGAAGATAGCCCTCTTCACTAAAACACTAACAATCCTACCAATCATAACCTACACCGCTCAATACCTAGACTAAGATCCCTCCTCAAACAAGCATTAGAGCTCTAGGCATGTGTGGAGAGTACTCCACGCTTGAGGGAGGAGGCTCAGCCTATTAAAGGGTTTCTAGAAGCGGTTATGGGCGGGTAAATGGACTAGTAGAATACGTACATTAAGCTAGGAGAGAGGAAAAAAGGTTAGGTGGTAAAGAGGCTTAAAGCCTGCATTACCTCCTCCTAGCAACGATTATAGCTATTATCGACAATATGATTGCAATGACTATTAGCCCTATAGCTGCTAGTAGTAGTGATCTTAGCCCATTAATACTCGACTTTAGATCCTCAATGCTCGCTGATATACCTGACACTGCACGATAAGCACTTCCAGCCTTTGCTGCGGCAGCACTAGCCTGCTGTGTTGCCTGACCAACTTTAGCTTCTAGTGATGATACTGCTGATGATATCTTCTGTACTTGAGCTGCTAGAGTTGATACTGATGTTGATAGCTGCTGCACTAGGCTACTTAGCTTACTCACACTTGAAGCTAGGCTTGAGAGTGTTGAGCTTACAGTACTGAAGCCCTTTGTTACAGCTGCTCCAAGACTCTGCTTAAGTCCAGAGATCACCTCTTCTAGTGTTTTAATCCTGCTCTGTAGCTGTGATACCTGCTGTGTGACTGATGCAACCTCCTTAGTTACACTTGATAGCTGCTTCCTTAGCTGTGACACCTGCTTTTGTACTGCTGTAACTGCAGCAGATGGTGCAGTTACGGCTTTCGCACCAGTTTGTAGAGTTGCAACATACTCGTATGGTAGTGTAACCTTACTGCTGTAGGCTAGCACGTCTAGCTCGTAAGCGCTATACTCTGATAGCTCTGAAGTAATGTTCGCTGGTAAGCTTATCACGAAGGTGCCTGCAGGTGTTGGGGAGGCAACACCCTTAGCAATGATCTTCCCTGTTACTGGGTCTCTTAGTAGCCATAGCACGTGTATTGGTGGTATACCCTTAACGTACACAGTTATTGTTGCAGGCTTTCCTGGAGCAACTACTGGCGTCAACACGTTGGTTATAACGGTCTTTCTTGGCATACCGAAGTACCAGGTTCCAGGAGTGAATGGATAGCCGTTCCTAAACGCCTTAAGCTCTATTACTTGTGCATCCTTATCGAACTTTGCTACAAAGAATGGGCCATTGCTTATCCAAGCATGACCGTAGGTGTTTATGAACTTTAATGCAGCATCAATCTCCTTCTCCCACTCATCCTTAGTTAGGTAGACTTTACCGTTGACAGTGAAGTAGCCCTTATACTCGTCGTACATGTCTCTAAGAGCTTCTAGAGCCTTCTTGAAGTCTGGAGCCTGCTCCGATAATACTAGGTTGAGCTGTGGTATCTTCTGAGCTCTTGACCTTGTATCGCTTAGAGCATAAGACTTCTTGACGAATGCTAGGTAGTCCTGCATGGCTATGATGACTGCTGGGTTCACTGGAACTACTGGTATAGCTGTTGCAGCGTAGTCAGCAATATAGTTGGGGTCGAAGTGCCAGTAGTTGATGTAGACCTCTAGTTTCTTCTGGTCGGGGAGTATCCTTATGGCTACAACCTTGTCTAGTATGGGCTTCTCTGATGACGCTATTGCGCTCTCAAGCTTAGACTTCTCCTTGTCGTACGTGATATCTATCCACTCAGCAATGTATGCTAAGACGTCACCCCAAGTGATAGTACTGTTATCGTGGAACTTGTATCCAATAACCTTTGAGAGGTCGAAAGTCACTACGCTCGTAGCCTCAGTCCTACCTAGCTCGTGAGCTGGTACCCACTCATTCTTACTAGCATCAAACCATACAGCGTCGTCAGGGACTGGTAGCTTTCCATTAGGCCCTGCAGTTCTTACTGTGTAGGGTGTCCTCATAGGCATTGGCTCACCGTTGAATGGGTTCCTAGCTATAGCGTAGTCCCATGTTTGCTGTGCTGGATCAACACTATAGACGTCTGTAAAGCCGCCAAATGGGTTCCAGACAGTACCTGGAGTCCACACCCATAGGTGGCCTACAACAATCTTGTTCTTACCTGGTATATACCATTCTCTCATATCGAATACTGATCTAAGGCCAGCACCAAGGTCTAGTGTTACTCCTCTTAGATCTGCTCTAGCAGGCTGAATAACCTCTGGTGTTGCAATCCAGATTCTTATAGCCTCGTACTCACAGAGCTTTACAGCCTTTCTCAGATCCTCTATGAACTCCTTCTTGCTCTTAAAGCCTCCTAAGGCTATGGTCTCAGTGAGCTTGTCTATCGTATCGTTCTTGTACTGCCAGTAGCCAGACTCCTGCCATCCCGGCATGAAGCCAAACCATGGCGCACAGAACTGCGTTACTGTCCATGGGTCCCATCTGTCTAGGGCACCTTTACCCCATCCCTCAGTGTAGAAGCTCCACTCGAAGTCAAATGGATCAGTGAAGTAGACTTTTGGTATTGCCTGCCTGAAGGTTAAGTGCTCCTTTACTACGTTGAAGCCTAGCCTCTGTAGAGCTGCTGCGAAGAGGTCTCCAATCTCTCTCCTCTCATCCTCAGTTCTTATAATACCGTATACTGTTATTGGCTTACCACCATAATACCATACTCCACCCTTCTTGACTGCACCAACCTCTGTTAAGATCTTTGTAACGATATTGTCTGCTAGTGTTGGGTTATAGGTGAAGTGGAATGCTGCTACTAGGTCTATGATGGCAGTGTATGTTGGATCTGCTGAGCTGTATGGAGCGTACATTGGTAGTGCGAAACCCTTGTATATGGTATTGACGATGTAGTCTCTGTCTATGAGGTAGTTCATAGCGAATCTTATCTCTCTGAAGCAGAATGGGTTTATGAGTAGGCCCTTACCATTCTTCTTAACCTTAGCTCCTGGCGGTATTGATTTAGGCATTACACAGAGGTTAACAATAGTACCATTCTTAGTGTAGTCAAGTCTTGCTATAGCTATTGGTGGTACTCCTAGCTCTCGTGCTGCCTCCTCCTTAGTAACATTGCCAGGTAGTGTTACAATTGCTACAGGTGCTGGGTTGAGAATTATGTCTACGATACCACTAGGAGCTGTATATAGCTTGATGTTTGGTAGCCCCATAAGCTGTTGAGCTTGTATTGGCCTAAGACCATAGAGGTAGACATCTATAGACCCTGTC
>CAZTPV010000073.1:0-6157 GCA_964615085.1 uncultured Desulfurococcales archaeon | reverse complement strand
GGCCTTAAGCAATGGAATTATATTACCGTAATAGGCTCTAATACGTCCAATACATTTTCTACACTCGTAGTCCCAATAGTACTTTTTACCATCATAAGCTATAAGAGGTCTAGGAAGATAGTCTACAAGTTTACCTTTAGCACAAACTGGTCCTGCACCGGGACCCCCACCTCCATGAGGACTGCTAAATGTCTTATGGACGTTCAAGTGAACTATATCAAAGCCCATATCTCCTGGACGCACTATACCCATAATGGCATTGAGATTCGCACCATCATAGTATAGTAGCCCCCCAGCCTCATGAACTATGTCTGCTATCTCAAGTATGTCCTCCTCAAATACTCCAAGAGTATTCGGATTAGTTAACATTAATCCTGCAGTCCTTTCTCCAACAACAGCTTTGAGAGCTTCAAGATCTAGAGTGCCTTTACTAGATGTTGGTATACGTACTACCTTAAAGCCAGCCATAGCAGCGCTTGCAGGATTTGTACCATGTGCCGAGTCTGGAATAAGCATTTCATCTCTAAAACCTTCACCTTGATCCTCATGATACTTCCTTATCATTAGTACCCCGGTAAGCTCACCAGCAGCACCAGCTGGTGGTAATAGACTACACTTGTCCATTCCTGTTAGCTCTGCAAGCCATCTTTCAAGCCTATACAGTATTTCTAAGAGTCCTTGAACAGTCTCTTCATCCTGATAGGGGTGAAGATATTCAACCATCAGTAGGTCGACAAGCTGCTCGTTTATTGGCGGGTTAAACTTCATCGTGCAAGAACCTAGGGGTGTAGGTCCTACCGCAACACCATAACTCATCTGTGCCAGTCTCACGAAATGCCTTAGCACTTCAACTTCACTAAGACCAGGGAGGTCAAGTTTCTCACGATACATGTTACCAAGCTTTTCTTCAGGCTTACCAACAATAGCCTCTAAGATACTATCCTCATCTGAATACGGTTTATAAAAGCCACTACGATGGCCAGGATACTCATGTACCAGGGGCTCCTTCCATGACGCTTGCCTCCATGCCTTCAACATACTGCCACCTCGCCCAACGCATTTACAAGTCTATCAATGTCCTTCATGCTATGCGCCTCCGTGACACAAAATAGAGCTGTTTCGCCTAGCCATTGAAACCTATCGCCAATATAGTAGCCTCCAAGTATTCCTCTGCTAAGAAGGCTCTTGTGTATGGCTCTATAGCTAGCACCATAAACTTTGACTGTAAACTCCTTAAAGAACTCAGAATCGAGTGCTGGTGCCTTAAAGCACTTGAGTTCAGAAATTCGTTTAGCAGCATAATGGCTTCTAAGCCATATGCTACGAGCCAGCTCCCTGAGACCTTCACTACCGAGTAGTGAGAGGTAGGCTGCAGCCATAATGGCCATTAGCGCTTCATTCGTTGTTATATTGGATGTAGCTTTCTCCCTCCTAATATGCTGTTCACGAGTCTGAAGAATTAGTGTAAAAGCTCTATCACCATCAACTGTTTCAGCAAGACCGACGAGTCTTCCAGGGAGTTGTCGAATAAGCCTCCTATCCCACTTGACACCAAAGATACCTAAGAGGGGCCCACCATAATTTAGTCCTAAACCAAGAGGCTGACCTTCACCAACAACTATGTCAGCACCATACTCACCTGGAGGCTTTACTATACCAAGACTTAAAGGCTCAATGCCAACTATGAAGAGAGCACCATATTTGTGCGCTAAATCACTAATAGCTTCAACACCATCGTCTATAACTCCTAGATAGCTTGGAACCTCAACATATACTGCAGCAACATCACGGCTCATCATCTTCTCAAGCTTATCAATTAGTATCTTACCAGTCGAGTGATCCACTGGGACAACATCAATCTTAACACTCTTGCCATAACACCAGGTACGCGCAACCTCAAGGTGCTCTGGATGCATGGATTCCGGCACGATTACTCTTCTACGCCTTGTGACACGTAAAGCCATGAGAAATGCTTCAGCCACAGCAGTACTCATATCGTACATTGATGCATTCACAACATCCATTCCAGTTAGATCAGCTAAGAGGCTCTGGTATTCAAATAGAGCTTGAAGAACACCTTGATTGATCTCAGCCTGATAAGGAGTATACGATGTTAAAAACTCTGGAAGCCTACCAACGAGCTTAACAACTGCAGGAACAACATGAAAGCAGAGACCACCCCCCATGAATGGTGGAGGATCAATAAAGACTCTAATCCTGTCCCTTAAGGAGTAGATGAGACGAAGTAGCTCCCACTCACTTAAAGGCTTCTCAAAGCCCACAGCAAGGTGCTTATCATGGACAAGTAGTTTACGAGGAATATCAGAGTATAGTTCTAGGGGATCTTTAACACCAATCTTCTTGAGCATTTTGCTTCTATCACTCTCACAAGCTCCCGGAGCCCAACGAGTTACAAACTTCAAGGCTACCCACCAAAGCTATCCCATGAAGGGAGAAACCACGTAAACCTTTCCTCTAACAAGAATTAGACACGAGGTATAGGATAGCTTGTGACGAAAAACATGCCCACTGAATAGGTGATGAATCCTGGGGTAGCTGAAGCAATAGGCAGATACGACTTAAACCCCCACACTAGTGAAATAAGAAGATTATGGATGCCGCCGTAGCTCAGCCCGGTAGAGCGCCGGCCTTGTAAGCCGGTGGTCGCGGGTTCAAATCCCGCCGGCGGCTCCATTCTCAATCCCCCTCTAGTACACGCTGAACTCCTTCTAACAGGAGGTGCTAGAAGGGTTTATGGATCCAGTAGACATTTTCACTATTAATGTTAGTCGTTGGATAAGCTGCTACTGTTACAGTATATTTAGGGTAGAACCCTATAATAGTTGTTGGTTTAACTGCACCTACTGCTATGCTAGATGGTATCGTAGAGGCTTAGAGCTCAATATTATTAGAATGTGGGAGAAGGTTTGTAAGCGTATTGCAAGGAGCAGCCTAAAGCCTTTTTTCAGGCTTGCAACTCTTACAGACCCGTTCCAGCCGCGAGAGGAGAGTATTCAAGCCAGTCTAAGGATTCTAAGACTTTGCTACCATTTTGATATACCAGTTATCGTTAATACAAGGTCTAATCTTATCTGTAAAAGCCCTTGGATTGACTTACTTCAGTGTCTCGCTGATAAGAGGCTTGTTATCGTTCAGCTTACAATACCTTTCTATTGTAGTCAGTGGATACTCTTAGAGCCTAAGTCTCCAAGTCCAGAGGAACGACTTGAAGTAATCTCTAAGCTTAGAGAACATGGAATCCCTGTTGTCGCGCGCATACAACCACTTATCCCTGGACTTGAGGAGTGCCACCTTAAAGCTGCTAGCGAGGCTATTAGAGCTGGAGCCCTTGGTATTATTGGCGAGTCCCTCCGAGAGACCCTTAATGGTTTGAAGAAGCTTTCAAAGCTCCTTGGTTACGATCTTTTATCTCAATGTAGCTGGGAACCCTACTCTAGCAGTAGTGGAGGGCTACTTCATCCTCACCGGGAATGGAGGATTACCATTCATAGGCTTCTCCACAATACTGTTAGAGGTCTTGGAGCCCACTACTCTGCTTGCAAGGATGAGTACTATGACTGGTGGAGCCCTGGAAAGGATTGCTGTATGGCATGGCTAGCTCTTAACGATTACATCCTGAGAGTTACTGTCTATGAACTAGCTTATACCCACACCTTAAGTGTTAAGAGCGCTGTTGAGAAGCTTAAGGGTAGATACGTTCACTCAGAATTTCAGGGTCTTGATAGGCTTGTGAGAAGAGGGTTAAAGAGGCATGAAGCCACTATGCTAAGGCATTGGAGGCTAGGACGATGTGGTCTTTTCAGCTAACTCAGATAACGCCTCTAGCAACCGTATTATAGCTCTTGCATACTCCTCAGGTTTAAGCCCTAAACCTATTCTAATGTATCCTCGTAGGCCAAAACACTCCCCCGGAACTACTAATATCTTGTGCTTATCATAGAGCTGTTGTGCTAACTTTAAGCTATTCTCTATCCAGGTCTTTAATAACATGAAGGCTCCCGCCATGGGCCACACTGGCTTAACCAGCCTATAGAAGTTGCTCCCATTAAGCGTCTTGATCAGTGTTAAGAGGTTCTTTTGTACAATACACCTAGCCCTCTCGACCAGCCTTCTGACCCTACCTTTATCGCTTAGGATCTTAGCAGCTATAACACTATCCAGTACTGGTGGGGATATTGTTGTGTAGTCTTTAACCATCCATAATCTCTCAATAATCTCTTTAGACGATATAGCCCAACCTATACGCAACCCAGGCAGACCATAGACTTTAGACATACTTGATATCACTACAATGTTCTCTAAGGGTACTAGACTAGCAATACTTGGCTGTGGATTCTCGAGCTCAAGCCCACGGTAAACTTCATCGACAACTACTATAGACCCTACTTTCTCAGCCTCCTCAATAATCTCCCTTAACTCACCTACAGGTGTCATGGCGGCCGTTGGGTTATTAGGCTCATTCACAAAGACTATTCTCGGCTTAAGCCTGCGAATAAGGTAGATTACTGAGGTGATGGGCAGCCTCCAGCGATTTTCAGGGCTTCTCCAAACCTCTATTATCTTAGCTTTACGCATCCTTAAAAGTCCTGGAGCTTGGGGGTAGCATGGCATATCAACTACTACTCTATCACCCTCTCGTACTAGTGCTAGTACTGTTATGAAGCCTGCCTCAGCTGATCCATTAGTAATTATAATGTTCTCTAAGCTTACACCATATAGTGAGGCTATACCCTCCCTAAGCTCTTGAAGACCCAGGGTGTCCCCATAGCCTAGCTCAAGGTTTTTAATCTCCTCTAGTCCTCCAATAAGCTCTAAAACCTCACTAATCGTTAAGGGATAGACGCCACTATCGCTTAGAAGTACCTTAGCTTTTGTCTCCCTTTCACTTTGCCATCTCTCCAGCGTGAAAACAGGCAGGCCATAAGCAGCCTCAATCTTTGGAGGATATAGGTACTTAGCTGAATCCAATCCTTTACCCCTCTGTAAAGCTTCTCAATACCTTATATCTCCTTTTACCAAGCCTACCTATAAGCGCATTATACTCTTTCTCGCGGAGTACAGTTATTATCTCCATTACTGGTGGCCTATATGAGTAGACTACAGCAATGCCATTACAGCCTAAGGCTATATACACATCGTTTTGTTTATCATGTACATCCTCACAAGTCCTTGTTAATGCTTCTATGATGTCCTCTAGACTTATACCCCTCTCTACCATCCTCCTTCTAGCGTGTTTTGTAAGTTTTATATCTGCATATATTACCTCACGTTCTCCTAGCACCACCTTCAACATGCCTCCTAGGTATTACTGGATATGGTATGTATTCTACTCCAGGTCTGTTAAGTGGCGCTTGTGGATATAGCTCCATGAGGTTGTAGACCTCTATTGGTACTTCATCTTTAACGTTTAGTCCAAGTCTTTTAGCCTCTTCAAAGGTTATTGGGTAATCATGCGTCCATCTCCCCTCAGTTAGTAGTTTTGCTACCTCTCTAGCTTTCTCCTCACTCATCTTGTCTTTGAGTAGCCACACGATAAATTCTTGAACCTCCGATATAGCCTTCCTAGCAACATCAGCCATGATTAATGTTTTATCGTCACATTTATCCTTCTTCATCTCTGCTACTCTTACTATGCTTGGTGCTGGAACCATTAAGCCAGGCTCAATCGCTAGTTGAGGGTCTAGAGGCCCTAGTACTGCATTGGGATCCATTCTTATCTCATCAGCTGCTAGTGCAATTAATGTACCACCACTCATAGCATAGTGTGGAATTATCACTATCTTCTTAGCAGGATGCTTCTTCAAGGCCATGGCTATCTGTGCTGCTGCTAGAACTAATCCTCCTGGAGTGTGAATTATCAATGCTATCGGCTTATCTGGTGGTGTGCTACGTATAGCTCTTATAACAGCCTCTGAATCATCTATGTCTATGAACCTATGTATTGGAATGCCTAGGAAGCTTATCCTCTCCTCACGATGTATAAGAGTTATCACTCTCCATCCATACTTTTCTTCAATTTCTCTAAGAAGTTGTAGTCTTGCAGCCTTCAAACTCCTATACTTTAGCGTTGGCTCTAATATCACCAGTAAAAGTATTATCCAAAATAGTATCCCTATTATTTGGCCTAGAATAATAT
>CAZTPV010000072.1:0-3762 GCA_964615085.1 uncultured Desulfurococcales archaeon | reverse complement strand
ACGGCGAATACGTTGAATCGAATCTAGGTGGTGGAAGGATAAACGTCATAGAACCTTGTATTAATCCAAGACTACTAGTTATATCAGAGCTGATGAGCCTTCTAGGAATAGAGTCTAGGTACTATAAACAAGAGAGAGTGCTTAGGAAAGCCTATAAGATTGCCAAGAACTCTATGAACGATAAACCATTTCTAGAAATGCTTATTGAGGTGCTGGAGAGGATGAAGACTAGAGAGGATCCCAAAGCAGTAGCAGCAGTAATAAACAGAATAGAAGCTGTTGAAGAAAGATATAAAGAGATTATAAGGGATGATGCACCCGACTTGATATCATCAATAAGAGTTGGATACGCTAACGTACTTGACTTAAGCCGTGTAGATGAGGACGCCGCAGACGTCATAGTAAGCCACATGCTAAGACGACTATTATACTTAAGGAAACAATATAAAATGACTGGAAAGGGGTTTATTTCACCCATACTAGTAGTCCTTGAGGAGGCCCATATACTAGCACCAAGGAATAGAGAAACCTTGTCAAAGTACTGGCTTGCAAGAGTAGCACGTGAAGGCAGAAAATTTGGTATAGGACTTGTACTCGTAAGCCAAAGACCTAAGAATATTGATCAAGATACGTTAAGCCAAACGAATAATAAGATAATACTCAGGATAGTGGAGCCTACAGATCAAAAGTACGTTCAAGAATCCAGCGAGACATTAACAGATGATTTAGCTGCATACTTACCTGCGCTAAACGTTGGTGAGGCCATAGTTATAGGCCCAATGGTACCAATACCTGCCTTAGTACGCATAGACAAGTATCAGGGAAGAATGGGTGGGGCAGACCCAGATGTAGTAGGAGAATGGCTTAAACTACAGGATAGCCAAGCTAAGAGTCAAGTTAGTGTACAGGATCTAAGAGATCTAGTTAAAGAGTTCATGGGTGATTAGATTGAGCATACAATTACTTCATACAGCTGATATCCATTTAGGACACCGACAGTATGGTATAGTAGAACGAGAGAAGGATGTCTATGAGGTGTTTAACGAGATCATTGACCTAGCTCTAAGAGAGCACGTAGACCTCGTAATTTTTGCTGGAGACTTATTTGATACACCTAAACCACCACCTCAAGCGCTCCTCGTAGCTATAAGGGGTATCCAAAGACTATCTGAAAGGGGAATAAAGCCCATAGCCATACTAGGTGATCACGACTTACCTAGAAGAAGAATGTTACCGGCACTTGTACTCTTAAAGGAGGTTACACCCTTAATACTCTTAAGCGATACGATAACGAATAGTGAACACCGCATCCTAGTTAAAGGAGAAGAGCTTCAACTAGTAGGATTAGACGCTCATAACATAACACAATCCTTAGCATTAAAGACTAAATTGAGTCAAGTTAAGCCTAGAGCTAGGTACTCAATACTAATACTACACCAGTCGCTACGTGAGGTAGTACCTTATGGTGAAATCTCGCTTGCTGACTTACCAAGAGGATTTAAGTACTATGCATTAGGCCACGTACATAAAACAACAGTACTAACGTTTAATAACACTTATGTAGCCTACCCAGGCTCACCTGAAGCTTTAAAACTAGATGAGGTTAAATCTCAAGATTCACGTTACGTTATCTTCGCTGAGCTTACACGAGAGTCTACGAGCATAGAAAGGATTAAACTGCTAAAACCAAGGCCACAACTGTATATAGAGATTACTAGCAGCGATATTGAAGAGAAAGTTAGAAAGCTATTACACCTAGTCTCCTTGATTAAAAAGGAGAAGAAGCCTCTAGTACATATTGGTGTAAAAGGTATCAGAGAGAGAAAGCACCTATACTCACTACTTGATAGGACCCTATCAAAACATGTTCTCTACTATCGTATATTAACTCTTGATACTGAGGTAAACACTGTTAAAACCTCATCACTTTTACAGACAATGCTCCAAATAGAATCCACTACCAAAATTAGATTAGAAGATGTGTTATCAAGCATATTCGGTAACTATACCTCATACGTTATGAAGATCATAGAAGTATTAAGCACCGATCCACAGAAACATGCTATTCTAGAAGCCATAGAAGTAACAAATAAGCTGTATAAAGACCTTCTTGAAGGTGATAAAAAGTGATAATAGAGGAACTTTATCTTGAGAACTTCATAAGCCATAAGAGAACCCACATTAAATTCGAGCCAGGAGTAACCATTATTGTAGGTCCAAATGGAGCTGGTAAAACGAGTATAATCGATGCAATAACATACTCGCTTTTTGGATCACATTCACGAGACCCTCGACGAAAAGATTGCCTAATAAGACTGGGGTCTAATAGAGCTGTAGTAAGACTTACCTTTAATGTTGGCGGTAGAAGGTATCTCGTTGAAAGGATAATTCCTAAAGGACAAACTACACAAGCACGACTATACCTAGTTGATGCAAATGGGTTAAAACTAATAGCTAACAGTGTAAGAAATGTCGAAAAAGAGATTGAACATATTCTTGGCTTACCTAAAGATGTTGCAAAGAACATTATAGTAGCAAGACAAGGAGAAATAGATAGAATACTAGTTGATAAGAAAAGCAGAATAGAATTCATTGATTCGATACTAGGACTAAAGAAGCTTGAAAAAGTACGTGAAAGACTACCAAAAGTCAAAGAAAAATGGATTAGTAAGAGAGCGGCACTAAGGAAAGAGATAGAGTATTTAGAGCAACAAATAAACGAGCTAAGGAGGAGGGCTCAAGAATTACCTAAGTTGAAGCACGAGCTAGAGGATAGAGAAAGAAGGATAGTAGAAGTAAAAGCTGAGCTTGAGAGACTAAAGAAAGAATTAGAGGACGTTGAGGAGAGCTACAATAATCTTAAAGTAATACAGAAAGAGCTGACATTACTAGATAACTCTATAAGCATACTTCAGAGAGAAATTGATGAGAAGCAAAAAGAGCTTTTAGCACAAAATCAAAAAGCTATAAAGCTAAGAGAGTCTTCTAAACTAATCAATAATTTAGATGTTCAAAAAAGAGTCTCTTCTCTAGCAGATGGAGATATAGATAGAAAAAGTCCATTTGAAGTTAGGATAAAAAAGCAAAAAGAGTTGCTAAATCTACCTATATTGCCAACTACTACTATAGGTTCATTTCCACAAACAAGTGAGCTTAGATCTGCTAGAAAAGCTTATAAAAGTGGAGAGATAGAGTATAAAACTTATGAAGATGAGATGAAGAGATATATAGATGATTGTATTGCTTTTCAAGAGGAGTGCAACTTAGATGTTCTAGTACACGGAGAGCCTGAGAGAAATGATATGGTTGAATACTTTGGTGAGATGTTAGATGGATTTGCATTTTCACAAAATGGCTGGGTTCAAAGCTATGGAAGCAGATGTGTAAAACCGCCTCTTATATATGGCGATGTAAGCCGTCCAAAAGCTATGAGCGTAGAGTGGATAAAGTATGCACAAAGCAAAACTAAAAAGGTGATGAAAGGTATGCTTACTGGTCCCGTCACCATACTAAACTGGTCCTTTGTTAGAGATGATAGACCAAGAAATCAAACGGCAACACAGATTGCATTAGCCATAGCTGACGAGATATCAGATCTGCAAGATGAGGGAGTTAAGATAATCCAAGTAGATGAAGCAGCATTTAAAGAGGGTTATCCTCTAAAAAAAGCTGATGCCTCTATATATGAGAAGTGGGCAATAGAGAGCTTTAGGATATCAACTGCTGTAGCTTTTGATGAGACTCAGATCCATACTCACATGT
>CAZTPV010000071.1:0-2922 GCA_964615085.1 uncultured Desulfurococcales archaeon | reverse complement strand
CTATTATCTTCTCAAAATCTATTTCTGATGCCCATAGATGCTCTACAATCTCGATAGGCTCCTCCCTAAGCTCTCTCTCAAAGACATCTCCTAGGTTATGTGCTGGGTCTAATGATACTATGAGGGTTCGAAGCCTTCTCATCGCTGCTAGGATGCCTATGGCTGCTGAAGAAGTTGTTTTTCCAACTCCTCCCTTACCCATGACGAAGACTAGCTTTGCCATGCTAAGTCACCTCAAATACTCCAGCCATTTCAGCTAACATGTCATCAAGTCTCTCACTAACACTCTTCATGACTAGTAGCTCACGTGCCATGAATGGTAGTAGTCTTAGGGCTATGGGTGTTGGTGGGCTAGGTAATCCTATGAAGGAGCCAAGGATTATTAGTGCGAAGACATTCTCTAGTTCTCTGAGCTCAACCTCGATATACTCGATGGACTTTGCCTTAAACATGCCGGAGAGGGCTTCAGCTAGCCTTCTTATCCACGACACTCTACCCACCTGGTCAAGTATATTGTGTCTATTTAAGGGTAGTAATAGTGTCTTGTTGTCCCTTCTAAGTGATTATAGTAGCTTGCTAGCTTTTCTTCGAGTAGTTACGGCTACTTAGTGTTCGTGTATTACCATGTTCTAACAGTATTATTGAGTTTGAAGCGGGGGCTTAGAAGCCGATGACTGACAAATTTAAATACTTGGCTCAAAAGCCTCCTCACGGGACCCCAGGAGGTGTTATAGTTGTTTGAACTAACACTAATGATCATAGGTGCCTTAGTGATATACTTCATATTCTACTTTACACACGGCAAATACCTAGAGAAGAGCGTCTTTAAGGCTGATCCAGCGAGGCCTACACCGGCACACAAGATGTATGATGGTGTTGACTATGTTCCAGCGAACAAGTATGTCCTCTATGGCCACCACTTTGCATCCATAGCTGGTGCAGGACCTATTGTGGGCCCAGCTATAGCGTTAGGGTGGGGCTGGCTACCAACGCTCTTATGGGTATGGTTTGGTAACGTGTTTATAGGCGTTGTACACGACTATCTATCGCTAGCATCATCTGTAAGATATGATGGTAGAAGTATTGCATGGGTCTCCGGCAGGCTTATGGGTAAGGGTGCTTTCTACGCCTTTAACACCTACATATGGTTTGCACTACTACTAGTAGTAGCAGCATTTGCTTACGTTATCTCAGCATTATTCAGTATTGTTGAGGGTGCTGGTGTAGCCTCAATACTGCTAATCTTCTTCGCTATCATTGTGGGCCTCTTAATGTATAGGACTAGGCTAGGCTTCAAAGGCGGTACAGTTGTAGGTTGGATACTAATAATCATAGCGGTGTGGGCTGGCTACCTTGTTGAAACCACTCATGCTTTAGCACTGACAATGCATCAATGGATGATAATACTCTTAATCTACACCATAGTTGCTGCATCACTACCAGTCTGGATTCTACTACAGCCTCGAGACTACATGAACGCCTACATACTATGGGCGTCATTAGCTATTGGTGGCGCTGCAGCAATAGTTGCTGGTCTTAAGGGCTTCCCAGTTCACTTCCCTGCAGCAACTAACCTACTGGCAGCACGTGTTGTTGGTGGTCAGCCATCGCCATTCTGGCCAACAATACCATTAGTAGTTGCCTGTGGCGCTTTATCCGGCTTCCATAGCCTTGTAGGCTCTGGCACTACCTCGAAGCAGCTTGATAAGGAGGTTGATGCCCTACTAATAGGCTATGGTGGAATGCTCACTGAAGGATTCCTAGCAACTATGGTTATAGCATCAATGGCCGGCTTCCTAAGCTTTGCTCTAATGGATCCAAAGATAATACACATCGCGCTAGTTAAGGCTAAAGGCCTTATAGCAAAGGCTCTTGGAGTTTCAGCATCAGCTGTAACAGTAGCAACATACAAGACCTTTGTACACAAGCTCCTAACTGACCCAGTATTTGCAGGTAAATTCTACGCTGTATTCGCTAACAAGGTTAAGTGGGCTGTAATACCATACAGCTACGCATACATGACCAACAAGGCTTTCGGCTTCGACGTAGTAGCCATGTACGTCTTTGCCACACTATGGATTACAGCCTTCGCTATGACTAGCCTAGATACTGGTGCAAGAATAGGTAGGTTCGCCTGGCAGGAACTCATGATGCCACTTAAAGAGGTTAACGAGACTGCATACAGAATACTGTCAAACAGGTGGTTAGCATCACTAATATTAGTAGGTCTTGGTATTGCACTAGCATGGGGTGGAGGCTTCCTAATAATCTGGCCAGCATTCGCTGGCATGAACCAGCTACTGGCAAGCCTAGCGCTAATGACTATAAGTGTATGGGCTATAAAGGTTCAGAGAGCTCCAAGACTGGGCCAAGCACTTACAGTTGCACCAGCTATATTCCTATGGGTAACAGTTACTCTAGCACTCTTCTGGTACCTAATAGTCGTAGTGCCTGCCATAGCTGCTGCAAAACCATTAACAGCTGCTGTGGTGGCTGCAGCAACATGTGTGGGTCTAGGGCTAAACATATACCTATTCATACTATGGCTACTAAGTTTAAGGAGGCCAGCTGTCGAGGTAGCAAAAGAAGCTGTAGCACAGTAACGCGTAAAGAAGAGTGGTAGAACCGAGAGCACTCTTACAAGATACTGTTTTTTAAGCCTCTTGAACTTGTAAGAACCTCTCTTCTCCTCTTACGTTATAGGTGCAGCATATTGGCTATAGCTGTAGTTATGGGTATGCGGCTAGGCTTTGAAGAGCATCTAGCATTAAAAGGACTATGTTTCTGCAAACCCGAAGTGGAAGTTCAGGGAGGAATACTAATAGCTGGGTGTAGCAAGGCCCTCTTTACACCAGTAGTCACCAAGCATTTAGGTAGGATCATAGTTGGCTTCTATGGAGAGCTTAGAAAGCCAGCGTACCT